>DASUAS010000017.1:0-8185 GCA_035763625.1 Acidimicrobiia bacterium | reverse complement strand
GCACTCGCGAGCGTCGAAGCCGAAGACGGCGACCGCGAGCTCGTCGCAGCCGAGCCGCGAGCAGGTGGGTGTGCCGTCCACGGGGCGACGGTAGTGGAACCGCTGCGGACGGCCCGGGATGCACGAAGCGCCGCGAAGTGGTTCGCGGTCGCGTGGCCGAGCAGACGAGAATGGTGCGGATGTCCGCATTCCCGCCCCGCCTGCGTCCGCTGCTCGACGCCTCGTCGCCGGTGCAGCAGCTCGCGCGCCTGCTCACCGACGCGGGGCACGAGTGCTACCTCGTGGGTGGGAGCGTGCGGGATGCGTTCCTCGACCGCACGCTGCGCGACGACGAGACCCCCGACGTCGACATCACCACCGACGCGCGACCCGACGTCGTCGAACGCCTGGTGCGTCCGTGGGCGGATGCGGTGTGGCTCCAGGGTCAGCGTTTCGGCACCGTCGGCTGCCGCAAGGGGGACTCGGTGCTGGAGATCACCACGTTCCGCGCCGAGGTGTACCGACCGGAGAGCCGCAAGCCCGAGGTGTCGTTCTCCGACGACATCGGCACCGACCTGTCGCGGCGCGACTTCACGATCAACGCGATGGCGTTGCGTCTCCCCGAACCGGCGCTGGTCGATCCGTTCGGCGGCGCGGTCGACCTGGCCGCGCGCCGGTTGCGGACCCCGCTCGCGCCCGAGGTGTCGTTCCTCGACGATCCGCTCCGCATGCTGCGAGCGGCGCGCTTCGTCGCCCAGTTCGAGCTCGATCCCGACCCTGCCCTCGTCGCCGCCGTGGTCGAGCTGCGCCATCGGCTCGAGATCGTCAGCGCGGAGCGCATCCGCGACGAGCTGTCGAAGCTCCTGCTCGTCGACGATCCGAGCACCGGCCTCTGGTTCTTGGCCGAGACGAAGCTGGCCGACGAGTTCCTGCCCGAGCTCAACCGCATGCGCCTCGAGCAGGACCCCATCCACACCCACAAGGACGTGCTCGCGCACACCATCGCGGTCGTGCGCAACACCCGTCCCGATCTCTTGGTGCGATTGGCGGCGCTGTTCCACGACGTGGGCAAGCCGAAGACGCGCTCGTTCGCCGACGGCGGCGTGAGCTTCCACCACCACGAAGTGGTCGGTGCGCGCATGACCGAGGAGCGCATGCGGGCGCTCAAGTACCCCAACGACGTCGTCGACGCGGTGGTCAAGCTCGTCTACCTGCATCTCCGGATCCACACGTACGCGATGGGGTGGACCGACAAGGCGGTGCGGCGCTACGTGCGCGACGCCGGCGATCTCCTCGAACCGCTCAACCACCTCCAGCGCTGCGACTGCACGACCCGCAACCAGAACCGGGCGCGCGCGCTCCAGCGGCGCATGGACGAGCTCGAGGCGCGCATCGAGGAGCTGCGCGCGCAGGAGGAGCTCGACGCCATCCGGCCGCCGCTCGACGGTCGCCAGGTCATGGAGCACCTCGGCGTGAAACCGGGCCGGGTCGTCGGCGAGGCGCTCGACTTCCTGCTCGAGGCGCGCCTCGACGAGGGGCCGATCAGCGAGGACGACGCCTACACGCGCCTCGACGACTGGGCCCGCGAGCAGGGCATCGAACCCGCGGGAGCCTGATCCGGGGTCAAGCGCCTTCCTTGCGGGCTCGCCACACGACGGTCTCGGGGAGGCGGGCGCCGGCCGTGGCCGGCCGCGGCTCGAGCAGGGTGTCGACGCGGAAGCCGGCCCGGCCGAGCTCGGTGAAGACGTCGGCGACGCGGTGCACGTGGATCCGGACGGGCTCACCGTCGCGCTCCACGTCGATGGGGCCGGGATCGAAGTACGAACGCGTCACGACGCCGCTCGCGTCGGTGCACGACGACATGGGATGCGCGTACGAGAACACGAACGACGCGTTGGGCTTCAGCACCCGCTGGACCTGCCGGAAGAGACGCGGCGCGTCGTCGACCTCCGCCACTGCCGACGCGCTGAAAGCAGCATCGATCGATTCGGCGCGCAGGAACGCGAGGTCGGCGAGGTCGCCGGTGCGCCACTCGACCTTGACCTCCGCCTCGTCGGTGTGCGCACGTGCGCGCAAGAGGTGTGCATCGGTCGAGGCGAGGGCGATGACCATCGCCCCCTGGTGTGCGAACGCGACCGCCGGCCCCCCGTTCCGATCGCCGAGGTCGAGCACGCGCTTGCCGTGGAGATCACCGAGGAGTCGCAGCTCCTGATCGCTCGGGCCGTTCGTGGAGCTGGTGTTCACCCGGCGATCATCGCGCGGGGAGGGCTCCATCCCTTGGCTCTCCCGTCGAGCGCGGCGAGCGCTGTGCTCACTCCCCGTTCGCGCTCCCGCCCGCAGCGAACTGCTCCACCATCTCGCGGGCCTCGTCGTCGTGGTACTGCACCGCAGGAGACTTCATGAAGTAGGCCGACGGACCGGTGAGCGGGCCGCCGATGCCCCGGTCGAGCGCGATCTTGCAGCAGCGCACCGCGTCGATGATCACGCCCGCGGAGTTGGGAGAGTCCCACACCTCGAGCTTGAGCTCGATGTTGAGCGGCACGTCGCCGAAGTTGCGACCTTCGAGGCGGATGTACGCCCACTTGCGGTCGTCGAGCCAGGGCACGTGGTCGGACGGGCCGATGTGCACGTTGTCGCTCTCGATGCCCTGCTCGATCTGGCTGGTGACCGACTGCGTCTTCGAGATCTTCTTCGACTCGAGCCGCGTGCGCTCCAACATGTTCTTGAAGTCCATGTTGCCGCCGAAGTTGAGCTGGTAGGTGCGGTCGATGGCGGTGCCGCGGTCTTCGAACAGCCGGGCGAGCACGCGGTGCGTGATGGTCGCGCCCACCTGGCTCTTGATGTCGTCACCGACGATGGGCAGCTTGGCGGCCTCGAACTTCGCGGCCCACTCGGGGTCGCTGGCGATGAACACCGGGATCGCGTTCACGAACGCGACGCCGGCGTCGAGGCACGTCTGCGCGTAGAAGCGCTGCGCCTCCTCGGAACCGACGGGGAGGTAGCTGACCAGCACGTCGGCCTGGGTGTCGCGCAGCACCTGGGCGACGTCGACCGGCTCGGCGGGCGACTCCTCCACCGTCTCGCGGTAGTACTTGCCGAGCCCGTCGAAGGTCGGGCCGCGCTGCACGACGACCTCGAGCGGGCCGACGTTGGCGAACTTGATGGTGTTGTTCTGCCCGGCGGAGATGGCCTTGCCCAGGTCGAGTCCGACCTTGGCCGCGTCGACGTCGAACGCGGCGACGAAGTCGACGTCGCCGACGTGGTAGCCGCCGAGGACGACGTGCATGAGACCCGGCACGTCCTCGTGCGGGTCGGCGTTCCGGTAGTACTCGACGCCTTGGACGAGGCTGCTGGCGCAGTTCCCGACTCCGGCGATGGCGACGCGGATGCGACCACTCATGATGCTGGGGCTCCTTCGGTGTGGGACTGGGACGGGCCGGATGCGCGCCGATCGGACCCGGCCACGTCGGTGTGGCCTTCGCCCGCGATGAGCGCGTCGACCCACTCGAGGTCTCGCTGGGTGGACTGGTTGCGGTGTTCGAACAGAGACCGCGTGTAGCGGTCGCCGCGGCCCGGCGACGTGCGTCGGGCACGGGCCAGGCGGTCGGCCAGGGCGGCGCGCCGGCGGGTGAGCACGCCGAGGCGCGCCTCGGGATCGAGGTTGCCGCAGAACGCGAGCTTCAGCGCGAAGGTGCGTTCGTCGTCGCCGCTCGCGTCGTCGTCGACGAGCAGTTGCGAGAGCCGGGCGTCGCCCTGCTCGGTGAGGCGGTAGGCCTTCTTCGTGCGACGGGTCGACTTCGCGGGTCGGCGCAGACGCGCCACCGCGAGGTCGCCGTCGAGCGAACCGGTCGCCGGCATCGGCACGGCGACGGTCTCGGGCGCCACGATCTCGATGCTCCCGTCGTGCTCCAGACGACGCAGCGCCGGATAGAGGGAGCCGTACGAGATGCCCCACAGCGAGCCCAGCGTCTCACCGAGGCGCTTCTTCAGCTCGTAGCCGTGGAGCGGTTGCTCCTTCAGCAGTCCGAGGATGGCGAGCTCGAGCATCCGGGTTCCGAACGTGGTGGGGGGCAGGGAGGGTGGTCACCGATATATCGCTCCGATATATCGGTCCGAGTATACACAGGCTGAACGGCAGGCCGACACCAGGGCTTCGCCGGGGTCCACGAAGCGACCGACGGCACGGGGGAGCCCGGTCGGGCGGCCGGTCGACCCCTGTACAGTGGCGCCGTGCGCAAGCACACCGACTACGCGCTGGCCCGCCGGGCCCTGCTCCGGGACCTCGAGCGCGGCACGGTCACCCGCCTCGACGTCTGCGACGCCCATCCCGAGCTCCTGCGGGCCGCTCGCCACGTCGGCGAACCGGCCGACCACCGCTGCCCGGTGTGCTCGGGCCGGCACGTCCGGTACGTCTCGTACGTCTACGGCGACCACCTGCGCCAGGCCAACGGCCGGTGCATCGTCCACCCGAGCGAGCTCGAGCGCCTCGACGACGCGCACGAGGAGTACACCCGCTACGTGGTGGAGGTGTGCCCCGACTGCGGGTGGAACTTCCTCACCCGGCGGGAGCTCCACGGCCACGGTCAGGGCGGTTCACCGACGCAGCGCGCCGGGCGAGCACGTTCCGCGCAGTAGCACTACAGTTCGCGCTGCCGCCGGGAGCCGTGGGTGCCCTGGACGGTGGAGGAACGACGAGATGGCCGCTTCACCAGCTGCCCGGCGCGCGCTCGGCGCGCCCGACGTCATCGCGGGCAAGGGGTCGGGCACCCCGCTCGTGATGGTCACCGCGTACGACGCGCCGTCGGCGCGGGCGGTCGACACCGCCGGCGTCGACATGATCCTCGTCGGTGACTCGGTCGCGATGGTCGTGCTCGGCTACGACGACACGCTCCACGTCACCGTCGACGACATGGCGCACCACACCGCCGCGGTCGCGCGCACGAAGCCGCGCGCGATGGTCGTCGCCGACCTCCCGTGGATGAGCTACCACCTCGGGCGCGAGGAGACCGTGGCCAACGCGGCGCAACTCGTGCGCGCGGGCGCCACCGCGGTGAAGCTCGAGGGAGGGCGCAAGCGCGTCGAGGCGGTGAACGCCATCCTCGACGCCGAGATCCCGGTCATGGGCCACCTCGGCCTCACGCCCCAGTCGATCAACAAGCTGGGTGGCTACCGCGTGCAGGGCAAGACGCTCGACGCCGCGCGCGAGATCGTCGACGACGCCGTCGCGCTCGCCGAGGCCGGCGTGTTCGCGATCGTGCTCGAATGCGTGCCCGACGCGGTCGCGCGCATGGTCACCGATTCGGTGCCGGTGCCCACCATCGGCATCGGTGCGGGCCGCCACTGCGACGGCCAGGTGCTCGTGTACCACGACATCCTCGGGTTCGAGGACCGGGTGCGCCCGAAGTTCGTGCGTCGCTACGCCGACCTCGGGGGCGACGCGGCGCGTGCCATCGAGCGCTTCGCGAACGACGTGCGCGCCGGCTACTTCCCCGCGAGCGGTGAGACGTACCACGCGGCCGACACCGTCAGCGAGGCGTTGGGCCTCTACGGCTCCGTGGAGCACGCTCCCGCCTGATCTCGGCGGCGCCTCTAACCTCACGGCGATGTCCCGCCGTGCGGTCGTCTTCGTCACCCTGTTCGTGGTGGCGCTGGTCGCGCTCGCGGTGGTGGTCGAGATCGTGAACGACGACTCGGGCACGACCACCGTGCCGAGCGCGGGGACCGGCTCGTTCGCGTCGGCGCTGTCGACCGCGGGCCCGGCGGTGGCACCGTTCGCGGGCCTCACCGAGGTGAAGGGCGCGATCGGCGGCACGTGTCTGCGCTTCGCCGTCGCCGACTCCCTGGACGAACGGGTGGCGGGGCTGCGCGGCAACAGCGCCGACCTCGGTCCGTACGACGGCATGGTGTTCGTGTTCCCGTCGTCGACACAGACGGCATTCACGATGGCAGGCGTGCAGGACCCGCTCGACATCGCGTTCTTCGATCGGGAGGGTGCCCGCAACTCGACCCGGGCGATGAAGCCCTGCCCCGACAAGGCCGAGACCGAGTGCCCGGTGTACCGCGCCGACGGGCCCTACGTCTTCGCCCTCGAGACGAAGCCCGGTCATCTCCCGAGCGGCCCGCTCACCGCCTGCTCGTCGACGTGACCACGCAGATCGGCCCTCGTAACTGTCACAGGGTCGCTGTAGGGTCCTGCTCGATAGATCCACGTCGCTGAGCCGCTGCTAGTCTGACCGGCTCGATTGCATCCCTGCGCCCGTCGCACCGAACCGGCACGTGTCGGCGAGGAGTCAGGCGGTCGCCCGTGGCCCGAGCCACGGTCCGAAGGAGGTCCGGCCCATGAGGCCGTACGAGGTCATGGTCATCTTCGACGCGGATCTGGAAGAGGAGACGATCCGGTCCGCGGTCGAACGTTTCATCCAGCTCATCGAGTCCCGAGGCGCCGAGCGCGGGCAGATCGACTGGTGGGGCAAGCGACGCTTCGCCTACGAGCTCAAGCACCGCTGGGAGGGCTACTACGTGGTCTTCCAGGCGAAGGCCGAGCCCGCGGCGATGGACGAGCTGCACCGGAGCCTCTCCCTTGCTGACGAAGTCCTCCGGCACAAGATCCTGCGCATCCCCGAGCACGTCTACGGGAACCTCGCCGGGTCCGCTGCGTCGGACGCATAAGGGAGGAAGGCCAATGGCCGACAGCACCGTCACCATCGTCGGGAACCTCACCCGCGACCCGGAGATCCGCTACACCACCGGCGGCGCCGCCAAGGCGTCGTTCGGCGTCGCCGTGAGCCGGCGCTGGCAGAACCGCCAGTCGAACGAGTGGGAAGAGCAGACCAGCTTCTTCAACGTCGTCTGCTGGCGCGAGATGGCCGAGAACGTCTCGGAGTCGCTCGGCAAGGGCTCGCGCGTGGTCGTCACCGGCCGCCTCGAGCAGCGCAGCTGGGAGACCGAGAACGGCGAGAAGCGCAGCGTCGTCGAGATCGTGGCCGACGAGATCGGCCCGAGCCTGCGCTGGGCCACCGCCCAGGTCACCCGCAACGAGCGCCGCGGCGGCGGCGACTTCGGCGGCGGTGGTGGTGGCGGGGGCAACGCCGGCGGCGGAGGCAACGCCACCAAACCCGCCGAGAACAGCTACGCGGACTATGGCGAGGAGCCCTTCTAGATGGCACGCGATCGCAGGAACAGCAAGAGCGCGGCGGCTGATCGCCGCCGGCCGCAGAAGAAGAAGGTGTCGATCCTCAACACCGAGCAGGTGGAGTGGATCGACTACAAGGACGTCAACCTGCTGCGGCGGTTCATGTCGGAGCGGGCCAAGATCCGGGCCCGGCGCGTCACCGGCAACTCCACCCAGCAGCAGCGCCAGGTGGCCAAGGCGATCCGCCTCGCCCGCGAGATGGCGCTCCTGCCCTACAGCGTGCGCCAGGTGACCCAGCGCAAGGGCGGCCGCCGCGACCGCGACCGTGATCGCGGCGAGCTGCGCGAGGAGAGCCCGGCCCGTGCGCCCGAGCCGGTCGAGTCCGACTACGTCGAGGTCGACGTGGAGGACACGGCCGACGGCATCGAGGTGACCGAGGTGGAGGTCACGGAGACCGAAGGGGCCGAGGCGTGAAGATCGTCCTCCGCGAAGACGTCGACAGCCTGGGCCGCAAGGGCGACCTCCTCGAGGTGGCCGACGGCTACGCACGCAACTACCTGGTGCCTCGCGGCCTCGCCATGAAGGCCACCAAGGGCGTCGTGGCGCAGGCCGAGTCGATGCGCCGCAGCCGGGAGGCCAAGGAGACGCGCGACCGCGAGGCGTCGCAGGCGATCGCGGCCCAGCTCGGGTCCCGCACCATCGAGGTGAAGGCCCGCGCCGGCGAGGGCGGCAAGCTCTTCGGCTCGGTGACCGCCGCCGACGTGGCCGACGCGGTGCTCGAGCAGACCGGCATCGAGCTCGATCGCCGCAAGGTGGTGCTCGACGAGCCGATCCGCGAGCTCGGCGACGCCCAGGTGCAGGTGCGCCTGCCGGCCGAGGTGCTGGTCGCGGTGGCGGTCGAGGTCGTCGCCGAGTAGTCCGCTCGGGCGCCCCCCGCGCCCGCTTTCCCCGCGCGCGACGCATGTCGCCCCAACGCGTGACATGATGCGCGTGGCGACGCGCTTCGCCACGGGGGGTTCGGATGTCGCTCGCTGGCCACGAGGTCGAGACAGCGCCGCGAGCGCCCGCGGGCGA
>DASUAS010000016.1:0-14674 GCA_035763625.1 Acidimicrobiia bacterium | reverse complement strand
CCGGCCCCCGCCACGGTCGTGCGCAGCTACTCGTTGTCGGGAGCACCGACCGACGCTCTCTACCGGATCGGGGTCAAGGTCGAGGCACGCGGGGCCGCAGGCCACCTCCTCCGCACCGGTGTGCGAGTCGGCGATCGGTTGGAGGTCGGTGCGCCACGCGGGTCCTTCATCCTCGACGAGGGCGAACGACCGGTCGTCCTCGCCAGCGCGGGGATCGGCGTGACACCCGTGCTGGCGATGCTGCACGCGCTCCACGATCGCCGTTCGACGCGCGCCATCTGGTGGGTCCACGGGGCGCGGAATCGCACCGAGCACGCCTTCGCCGACGAAGCGATGATGCTCTTGGCCGACCTTGGCGACGCGCACCGGCGCATCTACTACAGCCAGCCGGCTCCGACCGACCGTGCCGAGACCGACTACGACGCGGTGGGTCGCGTCACGCCGCAGGCGCTCCAGGCGGCCGGCGTCCCGCTCGACGGCGAGTACTACCTCTGCGGGCCAACCGCGTTCATGGACAGCATGCGTGACGGCCTGCTCGGGTTCGGGGTTCCGCCCGAGCACGTGCACATCGAGATCTTCGGTGCACACGACGCGCTCACGCCCGGAGTGCTGGCGCATGCGACGCGGCCGCCGCACCCGCCCGACGGCACACCTGGCACCGGACCGCTCGTCACCTTCGTGCGCTCTGGGCTCGAGGTGCAGTGGCGCGACGACGCTGCGAACCTCCTCGAGCTGGCGGAAACGTGCGACGTACCGGTGCGCTGGTCGTGCCGCACCGGCGTCTGCCACACGTGCGAGACCGGTCTCCTCGAGGGAGCGGTCGACTACGACCCGGAGCCGCTCGAGGCGCCCGCCGAGGGCAACATCCTCCTCTGCTGCGCGCGCCCCACGGCCGATCTCACGATCGACGTGTGACCGTCGCATCGCGAACGCCTACCGGATCGGGAAGTCGAAGTAGGTGTCGGGGTACGGCTCGTCCCGCAGCGCGTAGTGCCACCATTCGCAGTCGTACCGCCGGAACCCGCTCTGCTCCATGACGTCACAGAGCGTCCGGCGGTTGCGAGCTTCGACGTCGGAGACTCCTCGCGCCCCGTGATGCGAACGCGCGTCCATGAGGTCGTGGTCGCCGCCCATCGGCACGAGGTCCCCGGTCTCCAGTCGGTAGAGCGTCAGGTCGACGGCGCCGCCCCGGCTGTGGCCCGACTTCGGCGCGACGTACCCACTCGAGAACATCGCGGCCCGGTCGATGTTGGGGTAGAAGCGAGCCTTCGTGCGGCCGTCCTCCGGCTGCCCCGACCATTCCAGGAAGCGGTTCACCGCGCGCTGCGGGCGATAGGCGTCCCAGAGCAGCACGCCGAAGCCGAGTGCCGCGGCTCGTCGCGTGGCTTCGAGCAGCGCATCGGCCAGCGAGAGCGAGCCCACGATGCGGTTCACCTCGTAGCCCTCGACCGGCGTTCCGGTGAAGTTGTCCCAGGTGGCGTACTTGGCATCCCAGCGAACGCCGCGGAGCGCCTCGTCCAGGAAGACGAATCCGGATTCCATCGTCACCGCGCCATCGCCGACGCGATCGCGCGGTCGATCACCCCGGAGAGGGTCATGCCGGCGGCGGCCATCATGCGGGGATAGCGGCTGTACGCGGTGAAGCCGGGCAGCGTGTTCACCTCGTTGAGCAGGACCCGTCCGTCGTCCTGCAGGAACATGTCCACCCGGGCAAGACCTCCGCAACCGAGGGCGCGGTAGATCGACTTCGCGGTGTTCTGGATCTGCACCCGCTGCTCGTCGGGAAGATCGGCGGGCACGGTGATCACCGCGTTCTCCGAGCCCGTCTCCGGCTCGGCTTCCTGGTGGATGCGGAAGAAGCCGTGGCGCAGCTCGATCTGGTCCACTTCGCCGACGATGAGGTCGTCACCACTTCCCAGCACCGCGCAGCCGACTTCGGTGCCGAGGACCGCCTGCTCGATGACGACCTTGCCGTCGTAGTGCCGGGCTCTGGTGACCGCGGCGTCGAGCTCGGCCGCGCCCCCGACCTTGGTCACGCCGAACGACGAGCCCGACCGCGCCGGTTTGACGAACACGGGGTACTCGAGCGCGTCGGGTACCTCCATTGCGGCGCGATCGAGGACGTAGAACTCGGGGGTCTCGATGCCCGCGCTTCGTGCGACGACGTATGCCAGCGACTTGTCCATGCAGATCGCGGAGCTCGGGATGTCGCAGCCCACGTAGGGGATGCCGGACAGCTCGAGCAAGCCCTGCACCGCACCGTCCTCACCCGTCGTGCCGTGCAAGACCGGGAAGACCGCGTCGATGTGCACCGCTCGGCCTTTGCGATCGTCGGCGACGAGCAGCCCGTGCGTTGCTCGGTCGGGCGAGATCACCGCTCGACGGCAACTGCTGTCTTCCCAGTCGGCGCGGGGCCCGTCGCACAGGGTCCAGACTCCCGACCGGGTGATGCCGACGTAGACCGGCTCGTACTTCCGCGTGTCGACGTTCGCGGCGATCTCGACCGCCGACTTCACCGAGACGTCATGCTCCGCCGAACATCCCCCGAACAAGATCGCGATCGTGAGTCTCCCCATGCGTTCGGTTCCTTTCGAAGCTCAGTGCGTTGACGAGCGTGTGCTCGACGATGTCGTGCAGCGTCCGCCGTGTGTAGTAGGCGGTGTGTGGCGTGATGATGGCGTTGGGCAGCTGTTGCAGCCGCACCAGGAACTGGTTGCCGACCGGTCTCGTCGAGCAGTCGGAGTAGAAGATCCCGTCCTCGCCTTCCAGCACGTCCAACGCGACGGCGCCCAGCTGTCCGCGCTCCAGCGCGGTGATCAGCGCGTCGGTGTCGACCAGCGCGCCGCGCCCGGTGTTGACGAGCACCGCGCCGGGCTTCATCGTGTCGAGCTGCTCGCGTCCGATGAAGTGATGCGTGTCGCGGTTGAGCGGCACGTGCAGCGTGACGACGTCGCTCTCGCGCAGCAGTTCGTCGAGGGACACGAGCTCCGCCGCGACCGGTGTGTTCCGGCCGTGGTTGGAGGCGAGCACCCGGCAACCGAAGCCGCGCAGTCGCTCGACCACCGCGGTGCCGATGTGCCCGACGCCGACGACGCCGACGGTCATGTCGCGCAGGTCCTTGCCTCGGGCGCCGAGCCTGAAGTCGTGCCGGTCCGCGGCGCGGGCGACCTGCTTGGCGTTGCGGATCGCCATCAGGATCAACATCAGGGTGAAGTCGGCGACGCCGTCCGGCGCGTACACCACGTTCTCGACGGTGATGCCCAGGTCTGCCGCGGCGTCGAGGTCGATGTGGTCGAAGCCGATGCTGCGGGTGGAGACGTACTCCACGCCCGCGTCCCTCAGCGTCCGGAGGACGGACCCGGTGACCGCGGACGTGTGTCCGACGCTGATGCACCGGTTCGCGGGTACGGCGACGACGGTGGTCTCCGACACGGGGACGCGGGTGATCGTGGGCACGATGCCGAGACGCGGCGCGAGGTCGTCGAAGCGCGCCGCCTCGTCGTGCTCGCATCCGTAGACGGTGATCCCGAAACGGGTCACCGGTGCGCGGTGGGACATGCCGCCAGTCAACGCAGCGTGGTGTTGCCAGCGCGTCTGTGGTTTTCGATATGCCGGCGATATGCGTCAGCTCGTTAGCATCGGGGCACGCGTGTGTTGATCGTCGAGGACGAACCCTTCATGGCGGAGGCCATCCGCGACGGCTTGCGCCTGGAAGCGATCGCCGCCGACATCGCCGGCGACGGCGACACCGCGCTGGAGCTGCTGAGCGTGAACCCCTACGACATCGCCGTCCTCGACCGCGACATCCCCGGGCCCACCGGCGACGAGATCGCCGCACGCATCGTTGCCTCCGGGAGCGGCATGCCCATCCTCATGCTCACCGCCGCCGACCGGCTCGACGACAAGGCCACCGGGTTCGAGCTCGGCGCCGACGACTACCTCACCAAGCCGTTCGCGCTGCGCGAGCTCGTGCTGCGGCTGCGAGCGCTCGACCGCAGGCGTGCCCACAACCGACCGCCGGTGCGCGAGATCGCAGGTCTGCGGCTGGATCCGTTCCGCCGCGAGGTCTACCGCGACGGCCGCTACGTCGCGCTGACCAGGAAGCAGTTCGCGGTGCTCGAAGTGCTCGTCGCGGCCGAAGGCGGTGTCGTCAGCGCCGAGGAGCTCCTGGAGCGAGCGTGGGACGAGCACGCAGACCCGTTCACCAACGCCGTGCGCATCACGGTGTCGGCACTGCGCAAGCGGCTCGGCGAACCCGGGATCATCGCCACCGTGACCGGCGCCGGGTACCGCATCGAGACGCAACCACACACCGCGTGAAGGGGAAGATCGTGGAGAGACCACCTGGGCTGAGCGCCCGCTGCAAACTCACCCTCAGCTACGCCGGCTTCCTCGTGCTCGCCAGCGTCTTGATGCTCGCGGTCGTGTGGGTGGTCGTGCTGCGCTACATCCCCGACGGCGCGCTCGCCCACATGCATCCCTCGTGGTGGTTCGTCGTCGACCAGTCGGACCCCTTGAACGGCTTCGGCTCGATCGCGGTCATCGTGCTGGCGTTCCTGCTGGTGTTCGGTTTCGTGGGCGGGTGGTTTCTCGCCGGTCGCATGCTCGCCCCCCTCGAACGCATCACCGATGCCACGCGCATGGCCGCGAGCGGATCCCTCTCCCATCGAATCCAGCTCCCGGGCCCCAACGACGAGTTCCGCGAGCTCGCCGACGCGTTCGACGCCATGCTCTCGCGGCTCGAAGCGCGCGTCGCCGAACAGCAGAGGTTCGCAGCCAACGCCTCCCACGAACTGCGCACCCCGCTGGCGGTGACGCAGACGCTGCTCGACGTGGCCCGCAAGGATCCGAATCGCGACAACGGCGAGCTCGTCGAGCGCCTCCACGCGGTCAACACCCGCGCGATCGACCTCACTGAGACATTGCTCCTGCTCAGCCGGGCCGATCAACGATCCTTCACCCCGGTACACGTCGACCTGTCCCTCATCGCGGAAGAAGCCGCTGAAACGCTCGTCCCGCTGGCAGAGAAGCGCGGCGTCACCATCGAGACCTCCGGCGACATGAGCCCCACCATCGGCTCCCACGCGCTGCTGCTGCAGATGGCCACGAACCTCGTGCACAACGCGATCGTCCACAACCTGCCTGTACACGGCACCGTGTGGATCGCGACCAGCGTTCACCCCGACGGTGTGGTGCTCACGGTCGAGAACACCGGCGACAAGCTCACCCCACAGTTGATCTCGACGCTGGCCGAGCCGTTCCAGCGCGGCACCAAACGCATACGCACCGACCACGCAGGTGTCGGACTCGGGTTGGCGATCGTCGAGAGCATCATCCGCGCGCACGACGGAACGCTCACCCTCGCGCCCCGGGCCGCGGGCGGGCTCTGCGTCACGGTGGAGCTCCCCGAGGAATCGTCGAGAGTCATGGATCGAGTCGGTTGATGCTTCTCGACGGGGTCGTCGCGTTTCGGAGGCGGGACGAGAAGTAGCTGGACAGATATATGTCTGAGTAGCTATGCTTCGGACATGCCCGTTCCGCCGGCACCGCTGTTCCAGCTCCTGGCCGAGCCTCGTCGGCTCGAGATCGTCGAGCTGCTCCGCGACGGCGAGCGTCCGGTGGGTGAGCTCGTCGACGCGCTGGGGATCAGCCAACCCGCGGTCTCCAAGCACCTCCGGCTGCTGAAGACCGCGGGCGTGGTCGACGTCCGGCCCGACGGGCAGCGTCGCTACTACCACCTGAAGGCCGAGCCGTTCTCCGACTTGGACGCCTGGCTCGATCCGTACCGGGAGCTGTGGTCGACGCATCTCGATCGTCTGGAAGCACACCTCGACGCACGGAGGACGACATGACCGACACAACGTTGATCGGCGGCCCCGATCGGCCCGCAGTGCAACTGCAACGCGTGCTCGCGGATCCCCCGGAGACGGTGTGGGCCGCGCTCACCGATCGCGAGCAGCTCCGCACTTGGTTCCCGTGCGATGTGATCGTCGACGGCGGCGCGTGGGTCGTGGGCGCGTCGATCTCGTTTCCCTTCCCGGAAGACGTGATCGACATGACCCTGACCGGCGAAGTCCTCGAGGTCGACGAGCCGCGCGTCCTGGCCTTCACCTGGGGTGAGGAGACGCTCCGCTTCGAGCTCACGCGCGTGGGGGAGACCGGCACGCAGCTCGTGTTGATCGACGAGCTCCCGCCGAGCGCCGCCGCCCGCAACGCCGCGGGCTGGGACGAGTGCCTCGACCGCCTCGCGGGCGTGACGTCCGCGCCCGACGCGTGGAAGCAGCGCTTCGACGCGTACGCGGCCGAGTTCGAGCCGGAGATCGGACCGCAGGAAGGGCCGCCGCCCGGCTACAAGGGGTAGTGACCTCCGCAGTGTTTGTAGCGTTGCGCGCGTGGCGGCGTCGCTTGCGATCCGGGGTGGACGCGTCGATCTCGACGTTCGGGACGGACTGATCACCGACGCCGACGCGAACGGGGCGACGCCGGCGGTGCTCGACGCCAGTGGGTGCCGGGTCGTGCCGGGCTTCGTCGACGTCCAGATCAACGGCGGCTTCGGCGTCGACGTGACCTCGGAGCCGGAGCGGGTCGGGGAGCTCGCCGCCGCGCTGCCGGCGACCGGCGTGACCGCCTTCGTCCCGACCGTCGTCACCGCGCCGCCCGACGTGACCGCGCACGCCCTCGACGTCCTCGCGCGCGCTCCGCACCCGCACGTCGGTGCGCGCCGGATCGGCGTCCACCTCGAGGGCCCATTCCTGCAGGAGGCGCGGCGGGGTGCGCACCGGTCCCGCGATCTGCGGTTGCCGGCGCGCGAGGAGGCGCGCGCGTGGGACGGCGTGACCATGGTGACGCTCGCGCCGGAGCTCCCCGGCGCGCTCGACGTCATCCGCGACCTGACCGCACGAGGCGTCGTCGTCTGCATCGGCCACACGTCCGCTGGTCAGGCCGAGCTCGACGCTGCCTTCGTCGCCGGCGCCACCGGTGCCACCCACCTCTACAACGCCATGGGTTCCTTCGGCAGCCGCGCACCGGGGACGGTCGGGCCACTGCTCGCGCATCCCACCGTCATCTGCGGGCTGATCGTCGACGGCGTCCACGTGCATCCGACGATGGTCGCGGTCGCGTGGCGCGCCCTCGGCCGAGAGCAGATCGCGCTGGTCACCGACGCCAACGCCGCGCTCGGCGCGCCACCGGGGGAGTACCGCGTCGGTGGCGTCGACGTCAGGGCCGACGAGCACGCCACGTGGACCGACGGACACACCCTCGCGGGCAGCGTGCTGCGGATGGATCAGGCGGTGCGCAACCTCGTCACGTTCACGGGGTGCGCGTGGGAGGACGCCACGTACGCGGCGTCGACAACACCGGCTCGTCTCCTCCGCCGCACCGATCTCGGGGTGCTCGCGCCCGGAGCTGCGGGTGACGTGGTGCTGCTCGACGGCAACGGGTGTGTGGCCGCCACCGTCGTCGGTGGCGCCGTTGCCTACGACCGCGACGGACGACTCACCCGCTGAGAGCTGTCGGCAGCGCCGAGCCGGACACCGCCACGACGCTCGTGCACACCGCGAACACGACGCCGATGCACGCGACCCGTGCGTGCGAGCGGAACCGCATCGTGGCCTCCATCTACGTCACTGCGTCGGCTGGCAGTCGTCGCTGCGCGCGTCCCAACTCCGATATCACCATCGACGTGTGATCGTCGCACAGTGGCGATTCCATCCGGGCTTCCACGCGATGACCCGACGCGTCGTCGAAGACCCGAGGAGCCGTCAGCTCGCGGGAAGCTACCCACTCCCCGCTTGCAGATCACGCGAAACGGGAACGTTCAGAGGCGTGATGGCCTTGTCCCTCGAATCACGCCCGTGTGCGCCCTCTCACCTGAGGCGGAAGAACATGACAACTCACGACGACACCACCTCCCCCGAACGACACAACTGGGATTCGTTGCGCGAGCGTCTCGAGCGCGAGCGCGCGGAGCTCGTCGATCAACTCGAGCTGCCCGCCGACGACTTGCACGCGGTGACCGCCACCACCGGTCAGGGTGAGACCGAACACATCGTCAGCGAGGTCGAACAGCGCGTGCAGGCGGTGCTCGACGCGGCCGCCGTCGAGCGCCTCGCCGAGCTGAACGACGCCCTGCGCCGACTCGACGACGGCACCTACGGGATCTGTGAGCGGTGCGGGAAGCCGATCCCGATGGCTCGCCTCGAGGCTCTCCCTCAAGTGCGCCTGTGCATCGAGTGCCAGGAAGTGGAGGACGCGCAGTTGCGTCGGTGAGCTCTCATCGCCGCCAGAGCAGCGCGTCGGCCACCAGCTCCTCGTAGAAGCGGGCGTCGCCGAGGTGGTTCTCCCAGAACTTGGAGCGGCGCGAGTAGAGCTGCAGATCGTGCTCGTCGATGAACGCGACGCCCGCGTGCACCTCGTGCGCCTGACGGTGGAGGTGCGCGGCCGCACGCTTGCCGAACGCGACCGCGATCGCGGCCTCGCGCGCGAACGGCTTCCCGGCGTCGATGCGGAACGCGGCCTGGCGGGCCAGGAGATCGGCTCGGTGCAGGTCGACGAGGATGTCGGTGACGAGGTACTGGACCGCCTGGTACTGGCCGATGGGGTGACCGAACTGCACCCGGTCCTTGGCGTACTGGTTGGTCATCGCGAGCACGGCCTGCGCGGCGCCGACGATGATGGCGGTCTGGAGCACCGCCGCCTTCAGCACCGCCTCGCGCAGCGGCTCCCATCCCCCGCCCTCGGTGCCGAGCAGGTGGCCGGCCGGCGTGGCGACGCCGTCGAACCGCACCACCGACAGCGCGTGTCCGGCGATGTTGCGGAGCGGCTCGATCGAGATGCCGTCGGCGCGCGCGTCGACGAGCAGCAACGACACGTCGCCGCTGCCGATGCAGACCGGGCACACGAAGAGATCGGCGGAGCGCGCGAACGGGACGAGCACCTTGGTGCCGTCGACGACGTAGTCGCCGTCGCGCCGCGTCGCGGTGGACACGATCGAATCGGGTCCGAGCGCGCCGTCGGGCTCGAGGATCGCCGGGATCACGAGGCAGTCGCCCCGAGCGATGCGCGGGAGCAACGACTCGCGCTGCGCGTCGGTGCCGACCGCCAGGAGCAGCTCGACCGCGAGCGCGACGGTGTCGAGATGTGGGCTCGGCACGAGGTGGCGACCCATCTCGACCGACAGCGGGTAGAGGTCGAGGAAGCGCCCGCCGCCTCCGCCGTACTGCTCGGGGATGGTGATGCCCAACCAGCCCAGGCGCGCCATCTCCGCCCAGTCCTCCGGGGAGTAGCCGAGGTCGCCGGCTTCGATGGCGCGGATTGCCTCCGACGGGTACTTCCGTCGGAAGAACTCGCCGGCCGACTGCTGGAGCATCAGCTGGTGCTCGTCGAACGAGAGGTCGATGGCCACGGTCGCTGCTCCTCTACCGCGGCAGGCCGAGTGCGCGCGTCGCGACGACCATCCGCTTGACCTGTGACGTGCCCCCGGCGTGGTTGCCGAACGAACGGCGGTAGATGCGATCGATCTCACCGGCGAGCGGTGCCCATTCGCCGGTCTGGATCTGTCCGAGCGGTCCGAGGATCTCCATGCACGTCTGCGCGAACTCGGGTTGGAACTCCTTCAGGATCGCCGCGTGCAGGTGCGGGCCACCGATGTCGCACCCGCCCTCGTACGAGAGCAGCTTCTCGGCTTCGACTCCGATGGCGAGCTCGGCGAGCTGCGTGCGCACGACCGGGTCGTCGGCCAGCGGCCGTCCGCCGCGCGTCGTGGTCTGGCAGTAGCGCGCCAACTCGCGGAGCACCCACGCGTGGCCGACGGGACCGGGCTCGTACTCCTCGTCGGGACCGGGATCGTCGTCGGGGAACTCGGGGATGGGGTTGCCGCCGAGCCCGAACCACACCTGCTGCCAGCCCTGGTTGAGGTCGCCGAGCATCCGGTCGGTCGGTACCCGCAGCCCGTCGATGAGCACGAGGTTCTGACGGCCGTCGGCGATGTTGTCGAGGGGCCGCAACTCGATGCCCGGGGACGGCAACGGCGCGAAGAAGTAGCTGATGCCCTTGTGGCGCTTCGACGCATCGGGATCGGTGCGCGCCGCGATGATCATCCAGTTGCAGTGGTGTCCCGCGGTGCAGAACGTCTTCTGCCCGTCGATCACCCACTCGTCGCCGTCGAGCACCGCCCGCGTTCGCAGCGACGCGAGGTCGGAACCGGAGTCGGGTTCGGTGTAGCCCTCGGCCCACATGACCTCGCCCGCGGCCATGCGCGGGAGGAAGTACGCCTTCTGCTCGTCGGTGCCGAGGCGCAGGATCGCCGGCCCGACCTGCATGCCGATGCCGGCGAAGCCGCCGGCGCGTCGCCGGTCGAGCTCCTCCTGGATGACGCGCGCCTGGCGGGCCGACATCTCGGCGCCGCCGTACTCGCGCGGCCACGTCGGCTCGAGCCAACGTCGCGCGCCCTGCTGCTTCCAGAGCTCGCGCATGACCGCCCAGCGGTCGGGGTCCTCCTCGAAGTCCCACTGGAAGCCCTCGAGCTCGGGTGGGAGCGCGTCGTCGAGCCAGGTCCGAACCTCATGGCGCAAGGCCTCGAGCCGCGGCGTGGTGGTGCAGGTGATGTCCACCGTCGCAACCTACGCCGCCCGCGGGCGCGTCCGCACGTGGCTCAGCCGGGCACCACGACGCCGCGCACGACCTCGCCGTCGCGCATCGCCGCCATCGCGTCGTTCACCTCGTCGAGGGAGAAGTGGCGCGTGATCATCGATCCGACGTCGAGACGTCCCGACTCCATCATCTCGATGAACCGCGGGAAATCGCGCGTGACGCGCGCCGAGCCGTAGTAGCTGCCCTTGATGGTGCGGTCCTCCATGATCAGCAGCATGCTCGGCAGCGGCAACGTGTTCGCGAAGCCGGGCACGCCGATGAACACGGTGGTGCCGCCGCGCCGCGTCATCTGCAGCGCCTGCATCTCCAGCGCGTGGCTCCCGACCGCCTCGAACGCGTCGTCGACGCCGCGCCCGTCGGTGAGCGCCTTGACCTGCTCGACCGGGTCACCGTCGTTCGGGTCGACGACGTCGGTGGCGCCGAAGCGCCGCGCCGACTCGCGCTTCATGGCGACGGGATCGACGGCGATGATCCGCGCCGCGCCCGCCACCTGCGCGCCGAGGATGGTGGCGGTCCCCACGCCGCCGGCGCCGATGACCGCGACCGTCGCGCCCGGACGCACCTCGGCGGTGTTGACCGCGGCGCCGAAGCCGGTGGTGAACCCGCAGCCGATCAGCGACAGCTGGTCGGCCGGGAGGTCGGTGTGCACGGGGATGCACGACGCCTCGTCGACGGTGATCACGTCGGCGAAGCTGCCGATGCCCGCGAGCGCGTTCAGCGTGGTGCCGTCGGCGCGGCTGGCGCGCAGGCGGGGGAGCATCTCCGCGTTCAGGTCGCAGAGGTGCGTCTCCTGGCGCAGGCAGTGCCAGCACGTGCCGCACACCGGTGTGATCGACGCGATCACGCGGTCGCCCGGACGCACGCGCGACACCGCGGTGCCGGTCCACTCGACGATCCCCGTCGCTTCGTGGCCGAGCATGATCGGGCCCAGCCGCTTGCCGTCGATCACCGCCTGGTCCGAGTGGCACACCCCGCTGGCGTCCACCCGCAGGATCACGTCGCGCTCTGCGGGCGGTAGCGGCGTGACCGTCTCGACGACCAGGTCGTCGGCTCCGGGCTCGTAGATCGCGGCGCGCATCGTGTGGGGTCGGGCAGTCAGGAGGTGGCGGGGTCGAACTCGAGGTGGAGCTCGCGCAGCCCCCGCAACATGTAGGTGGGGTCGTACTCGTAGCGGCGCGCCTCGATCGGGCCGTGGTGCGCCTCCGAGATCCGGATGTCGGACATCCGCTCGAGGAAGCGCACGAGCGTGGCGTGGGTCTCGGCCCGGGCGAGTGGCGCGCCGGCGCAGCTGTGGATGCCGGTGCCGAACGCCAGGTGCTGACGCCCGTTGGCCCGGTCGAGCCGGAACTGGTTCGGGTCGTCGAAGTGGCGCGGGTCGCGACTGGCGGCGTCGGTCATGACGAAGACCGTCGTGCCGGGCGTGAGCTCGACCCCGCCGACGGTGGTGCGCACCTTGGCCAGCTTGAACGAGCCCTTGAGTGGCGCCTCGGTGCGCAGCATCTCCTCGACGAACGGCGCGATCAGGCTGTGGTCGTCGCGCAGGCGCTGCTGGAACTCGGGATGGTCGCCGAGGGTCCGCACGCACATCCCGATGAGGCGCGCGGTCGTCTCGCTCCCGGCCGAGAACAGGTTGGCCGCGATGCGCATCACGTCTTCCACCGGCGGCAGCGTCCCGTCGGGGAACGTCGCCTGCGCCATCTCGGTCATCACGTCGTCCTGCGGGTGCGCGCGGCGCTCCTCGACGTAGCGCGTGAACTGCTCGTAGAGGAACCCGAGCGGCTTGTGCTCCATGCGCGCCGCGCTCACCTTGGTGGTGAGGTGCTCGAGGAACGCGTCGCGGTCGTCGTCGGGCACGCCGAGCAGGTCGGCGATCACCATCAACGTGTAGGGGATCGCGTAGTCGTGCAGCAGCTCGCACTCGCCCCGATCGATGAACTGGTCGATGGTCTGGTCGGCGAACGACCAGAGGAACGCCTCGTTCTCCTTGAGCCGCTTGGGCGTGATCAACCGCATGAGCAGCCCGCGGTGCGCGGTGTGCTTCGGCGGGTCGAACGACGGGAGCTGGTCGCTGAACGGCAGCTCGTCGCGGTGCTCCTCGATGATCTGCGTGATGTCGTCGCCCTCGAGCGGGACCGACATCTTCTTGAACGGGCCGCTCACGGTGTTGCAGTTCGACCACGTCTGCTGGTCGCGGTAGATCGCGGTGGCTTCCTCGTAGCCGGTGACCAGCCAGACGTCCCAGAGCGGGTAGTACCAGATCGGACCCTGCTCCCGCACCCACTCGTAGAAGGGATACGGGTCGTGGGGGAGCTCGCGGTCGCGGAAGAGATCGGTCTCGGAGAAGTCGGTCGTCGTCACCACACCCTCGCTCACGGAAGTCGAGCGGACCGGCCGCCGTCGACGGGGATGATCGCGCCGGAGACGAACGACGCGCGGTCGGAGCCCGGGAACGCCGCGACCGCCGCGGGGCGACCGCCGCGACCGAGCGCCGCCTTCTTCGCGATCTCGGGGAACTGCGACCCTCCGGACGCGCCCATGACCTCGGTCTGCAGACCCATCGTCGATCCCCCGTGATCACGAGATGATTGGTGTCACCGGACACTGACACGAATACGGGAGCCCGGTCAACGCTCAGGGTCGCGTGACCGCGGGCAGCGGGCGGCGGAAGAGCTGCGCGGCGTTGGCGTGGGTCATGCGCCGGAGCTCGGCGTCGGGCACGTGACCATGCCGAGCGGGATGAAGCGGTCGGGGTGCTGCTGCCACCACTCCTCGACCATCCAGTCGTTGTACGCGCGCGTCGTGGCGTGACCGAGCTCGGGATCCTCGGCCGTCGAGTACACGCGCCCGCAGAAGCCGGTGATCATCGACGGGAAGTTGACCGCCGCCCAGATGCCGCCGAGGTCCATGTCCTTGACGCGCTCGTGCGGGTCGTAGCAGCCGGGTCGCATCTGGTCGAAGCGGAACGGCTCGAGCCCGTAGCTGCTCGGCCGGCGTCCCGCGACCGCGTTCATGCCCGGCTGGTAGTGCGAGTTGCCCTCGAACTCCCACACCTCGTGGCCCTGGTCGTTGACGACGACCCTCGGCGCGCGGCCCCGCGAGCTTCGCGGGGAGGCGGCCCTCGAACATGTCGGGCGGTTCGACGAGGTGGTCGTCGACCGAGATCACCGTGTACCTCACCGTCGCCGGATCCGGTTCCGGGAGGAACAGCTCTGGGCCCAGCACCTGCGCCATCGGGAGCCAGTATGTGCCTCCCCGTCGGTCAGTGCCGGGTGAGCAGCACCACCGCACGGTCGGGGGCGACGACGACCGTGCCGAGGACGTCGAGCCTGACCGCGTCGTCGCGCGCCGCGTGACCGACGGCGCGCGCCTGACCGGGACCTCGGACCTGCAGGACGACGGCACCGCCTGGTCGGGTCAGCCGCGCGGCGACCGGCAGGCAGGCGCGCACGGCGTCGAGCCCGTCGGCCCCGCCGTCGATCGCGTGCAGTGGATCGGTCGAGAAGCGCGCGGTCTCGGTGGACGGGACGTACGGAGGATCGGCGAGCACGAGCGCGAACGTGTCGTCGGGCGCGTCCAGCGCCTCGACCGTTGCGCAGCGCACGTCGGCATCGACGTCGTTGGCCGCGGCGTTGCGGCGCGCCCAATCGCACGCGTGCGGATCGTCGTCGACCTGCACCAGCGCGCGGCCGGACCAGACCGCGGCGGCCTGTCCGATGTGGCCGGCGCCGCAGTGGAGCTCCAGCAGCGGCCCCGCCGGTGCCCGTTCGAGCAGCGCGGCCGCGTGTCGGCTCTGCGCAACCGTCCACGGCCGGGGCTCGAGCACCGTGTCGTCGTAGCCGACCCGCAGCGGGCCGAAGTCGCACCAGCGTTCGGTCACGCGGCGCGTTCCGCCGACGCGCCGAAGCGCGCGGACATGGCGGCGAAGAAACGCCGGTTGACCCTCGCGCGCCAGCGCGCGCCCTGCACGATGCGCGGTCCCCACGCGGGCCAGCGCTCGACGAGCGGGACGACCGCCCCCTCG
>DASUAS010000015.1:0-8185 GCA_035763625.1 Acidimicrobiia bacterium | reverse complement strand
CCTGGCCTTCCTGCCCTACGAGCGGATCGTGCCCCTCGAGTACGACTTCGAGATCTGACCCCGGCCGGGGACGGCAGCCCCTCAGGCGTCGGTGCCGAGGAAGCGGGCCAGGTTGCCGCGCATGACGGCGCGGGACTGCTCCTCGCTCAGGTTGCGCAGCTGGCCGAGGTACACCGACGGGTCGGGCAGGCCCTCGCCGTGGGGGAAGTCGGAGCCGAACACGATCGGCTTCGGGCCGACCGCCTCGATCACCCGGTCGACGTTCTCCTCGGGGAAGGGCGCGACGAAGCAGTGGTCCTGGAAGTACTCACTCGGTCGCCGGTCGAGCTTCCCCCAGGTCGCACGCCGACCCATCAGGAACGCATGGTCGAGCTTGCGGATCGTGTACGGCAGCCACACGGTGCCCTGCTCCGACAGCAGCAGCTGCATCTTCGGGAAGCGGGCGAACCAGCCCTGGAGGATCGCGGCGCCGACCGTCTCCATCGCCGGACGGTCGCCGTAGTAGAAGGCCCACTGGAAGGCGTCCATGTCGCCGAGCATCACCTCGTCCTCGCTCCAGTCGCGGCCTTGCGCGCCGTAGCGCGTGACGCTGGCGAGGTGCGTGCAGAGCTTGATCCCGGCCTCGGAGCACATCGACCAGAAGCGATCGTTCTCCGGTCGGAACGGTGAAGTGTGCATCGACGGGCCGCTCGATGTCTGGATCACCTTCGGCACGTCGAGCTTCATGATCTCCTCGAGCTGACGCAGGGCCAGCTCGGGATCGGCGAACGAGATGAACGGCGGCGTGAACAGCCGGCCTTCGTAGTTGTACCCCCACTCGGTCCCGAGGTAGCGGTTGAGCGCGACGAGGTTGGCGTACAGACCCTCGAAGTCGTCCTCGAACTCGACTTCGATGCCCGGAAGCGTCGCGTAGTTGATCGCGCACTGGATGCCCTGCGCGTCCATCACCGTGAGCCGGTCGGCGGGGTTGTCGAGCTGCTCCTGCATGGCGCGGTACCGCTTCGCGAACTCGCGACGACCTTCCGCGTCGAGCTCCTTCAGCGGGTTGAGCCGCGTGAGCAACGACCCGGGGATCACCATGCCCTCCTCGTCGGAGGAACCGGAGTCCTTGACGCCGACGTCGGCGAGCTGCTCGTTCGACCCCACCACTTGGTAGTTCTTGTAGGTGAAGCGCGCCGGTCGCCCGTTGTAGCGGATCTCCTTGCGGCCGTCGGCGCCCTCGACGTACCGGATCGCCATGTCGCGCCGGTCGGGATCGATGTAGCGCTCGTACGAGCTGTTGCTCGGCGTCGAGTGCTCGTCGGCGTCGTTGATGAGGTACGGAAGGGCTCGCTCGACGGTCTGCTGCTCACTCATGCTGGTTGCTCCTTCTCGATCGACGAATTGTGCGACAGCTGCCTCAGCGCCACAACCCGGCGGACCTGAGTGCAGCGAGGACCTCTCCCTGCGCGGACGACTGGTCTTCGCCGTAGCCGCGGGCTCCGTTCCACTCCCAGTGGAAGTAGCCGGTGCCCTGCCCGTGCTCGCCGTGATGGCTCACGAGCTCACCGACTGCGGACACCTCGCGGCCGTGTTCGTCGACGGCATCGAGCCAGATCGTGCGCATCCACTCGTGGTCGGGATCGAGCTCGCAGCGGCGCTCGCCGTCGACCAACAAGCCGTACGTGCCGTCGCGCACGAGGTACCCGGTGGTCACGAAGTCGCGCGCGGCTCCGTCCCAGATGCAGGGCAGGGTGTACGCGAGGAACATCTCGCCGGCATCCTGCGTGCCGAACACGTAGCCGATGCCGAACGGGCTGTACGGCGGCCGCGTCGCCTGCGCGGGATCGCGCGGCGGTCGCGCCGCGCCACGCGGTACGCCCGGCGCGCGCGGCGCGGGTCGGGGCCCCCACGAGCGGTCGCGCACCGAGAGCGAGTCGATGTCGATGGTCTCGCCGTGCAGCACGATCTGGCCGGTCACGTGCATGCACTGGTCGAAGTGGCGCCCCTTCCAGAACGGCGCCACGCCGATCGGGTGCGAGTGTGGCGGTCGCAGCCCTTCGAACACGAGATCGGCCTCGAACGCGCCGGGATCGACGCGGCGGACCCGGTACGTGGTCAACGGCTCGAGCACCTCGAGGTGGTTGCCGTTCGGCAGCTCCACGTCGCGAAGGTCCATGTGCTCGGGCTCGGTCAACGGCAGGCCCTCGTGCCGCACCTCGTGGAGCGCGCCGGCGGGCGACGCGTCCCAGACCCACACGCCCCCGTTGCACACGCCCTGGTTGCGCAGCACCTGGTTGTAGAACCAACCGCCCAGCTTGCGCTCGGGATCGTGGAACGACGCCCAGAACGTCTCGGTCTCGTACGGGTGGTCGCTCACCGGATGGAACCGGTCGTCCTCCGGCGTCACCGGGACGACCTCGGGCGCGTCCACACGGTGCTCCGCGCTCATCCGACCAACGCGGGCCAGCCGCGCTCGTACATCGCCCCCGACGCCTCGCGCATCATCCAGTCGTCGCGCACGAGGCGGGCCCAGTGGTAGAGGAGGTAGTCGTCGAGCTCGACCTTGCCGTCGCGCGCGGCCGTCGCCAGCTCGGTGCGGCCCGACTCCACCGTCGTGGGCACGTGCCCGAGCAGGCGTCCCAGGTCGTCGAGCTCGCGCTCCTCGAACAACGATCGGTTGCGGTCGAGCTCCTTCAGGTACTTCACCTGCCGGGCGGCCCCCTTGGCGAGGTTCGACGCGGCGCGGTCGTCGACCCGTTCGACGACGCCACGCAGCTGCGCGAGGACCGCGTCGTAGAGCGCGGCGTGTGGAAGGGGCGGGGCCTCGTCCGACACCTCCCGCCCCGGCAGCTCGATGCCCACGGCGTCGGCCTGCGCGGTGAGGCGCATCCGTCGGTGCAGCATGTTCATCACCAGGCCGCTCCCGTCGGCGTACCGGTCGATCGCGGCATCGACTGCGCCGGCCGGTCCGAGCGGACGGGTCGTGCCCTCCCCCATGTCGGCCAGCCCGAACCTCGGACCGAGACGGGCGCACGCGTTCAGGCGGTAGTAGCGCACGCGCGCGGGGTCGACCTCGATGCCGCTCGCAGCCTCGTACTCCCGCAGTCGGGCGGGGAAGTCGGGCCAGCCCTGTTGCGTCGCGCGCCACGACAACCACGCGATGTCGTCCATCGGGTCGCCGATGTGGGCGAGCTCCCAATCGACGATCGCAGTGACGCGCGCACCGTCGTACATGAAGTTGCCGGGCCCGGTGTCGCCCTGGACCAGCACCGGTTCGCCGTCGTAGTCGGGAACGTGATCGACGAGATGCGCGAGCTGCGCCCGAGCGAGCGCGTCGATCGGTCGCGCCTGGTCCTCCCGCTCGAACATGGCCTCGATGCCGGCCAGTTGGTCGCGTTGGTGCTCCTGTACCGAGCGGACCGGTCCGAAGCTCGGCAGCTCGAGCGCGCGCGCCGGAGCTGCGTGCCACGTCGCGAGGTGACGCATGAAGTTCCGGGCGACGGCGACCGCGACGTCGTGGTCGCGCGGGGGCCGGAACCACACCTGGCCTTCGGCGCGGTCGACCAGGAACACGTCGAGGTCCTCGTCGACCCCCCAGACGTGCGGGATCGGGATCCCGAGCGGCTCGAGCGCGCCGTACACCTCGGCCTCACGCGCGAAGCCCATGAACGAGCCGACGCCGCCACGCCCGCCCCGCTGCAGGAAGAGGCGCCGGACGGCGTCACCGGCATCGATGCCGCCCGCCTCGACATCGACCGCGAACCCGCTGCGGCCGCCGCCCGCGACCTGGGTGAGCTCGACCACGGTGCCGCCCGCGGTGCGTTCGATCCACCCCACGACCGCGGCGTCGATCAGGGCGTCGGTCATGGGCACTGCACCGCCGCGACGTCGACCCGCACGAGGTCGAGGTGGCCCACCGAGCGTCCGGCGAAGTAGTCGTCCTGACTCGTCTCCGCGCTGCACAGGAGCAGGTCGCAGCCGTCGTCGCCGCCGAGGCAGCACGACATCGCCCAGCGACCGTCGAGCGCGACGCGGTCGAGGACCTCGCCGCCCTCGCGCACGTGGAGGAACACACCGGCGAGGTACGACGCCACCCACACGTCTCCGCGCGCGTCGACGCACAACCCGTCGGGATGCGTGCCGTCGGGCAGCTCCGCCCACGCGCGTCGACCGGCCAAGGACCCGTCGGGCTCGACGTCGAAGGCGGTGATCCGCCCCGCGAACGTCTCCGACAGGAGCAGCGTGGAGCCGTCGGGCGTCGTGGCGATGCCGTTCGGATACCTGACGTCGTCGGCGACCACCGTGACGTGGCGCTCGGGGGCGACCAGCAGGACGCGGTGGGACTGGAGATCGAAGTGGTCGTCGTAGGCGTCGACGTACGCACGCCCCTCGCTCGTCACGACCATGTCGTTGAGGTGGCGGGCGAACCCACGGAGGTCGACCACCTCCTCGGCGTCGACGCCGCGGGCGGCGTCGACGCGCACGAGCCGCGGCTCGTTCATGCACGCGGCCAGCAGCGCGCCGTCGGGCAGGAAGCCGAGCCCGGAGGGCGCGTCGACCTGGAGGACGCACTCGTACGCACCGTCACCGTCGATTCGGTGGACGGTGCCCCCCAGCTGGTCGGAGACCCACCACGAGCCGTCGCGCCAACGCGGGCCCTCGGGGAATTTCAGCCCGGGCAGGGTGAGCTCACGCAACGGGCCACTCGAGCGGCAGGGTGTCGACCCCGGCGACGCCCCCGATGTGGAACGTGACCTCGGCATCGTCGGCGAGTCCGTAGTCAGGGATGCGGCGGTGCCACTCCTCCACCGCGATCCGCAGCTCCAAGCGGGCGAGATGCGATCCGAGACACCGGTGCGGGCCGGCGGCGAACGCGATGTGGCGGTTGTTGGTGCGATCGACGTCGAACGTGCCTGCGTCGGCGAACTGCGACGGATCGCGATCGGCGGCGGGGATGGACAGCAGCACGCGGTCACCGGCCTTCATGGGGCACCCGGCGAACTCGACGTCGCGCGTCACGATGCGATTCGTGGTGACGATCGAATAGACGCGCAACGCCTCCTCCACGAACGAGGGGATGCGCTCGGGCTCGGTGGTGACGAGCCGGCGGTGCTCGGCGTTGTTCGCCAGATGCAGGAACATGAAGCCGAGCTCACCGGCGACGGTGTCGAGCCCGGCGGCATAGAGCAGCGTGCAGATCTGCTGCAGCTCGGTGTCGTCGAGCGGCCGGCCGTCGGCCTCGACGTCGAGGAGGTAGCTCACGATGTCGTCCTGGCGTTCGGCGCGACGTTCGTCGAGCACGGTGTTCATGTACTCCGCCATCGCCATGATGTACGCGGCGCTCATCGACTGCTGCTGCGAGACCCCCAGCTGCGTCGCTTCGCGGATCCGGTCGTGCACGGTGTCGAGGAAGTCGCCCACGCCGCCCTTCGGCAGGCCCATGAGCCGCAGGAAGATCATGGTCGGGTACTGGCGCGCGAAGTCGCGGTTGAGGTCGCAGTGACCGTCGGCGACGAAGCTCTCGATGAGCTCCACGCACCACGACCGGATCATCGGCTCGAGCGTCTCGACGACCTGCGGGGCGAACAGCGGCGTGAGGAGCTGGCGGTACTTCGTGTGCTCGGGCGGGTCGAGCTCCTCGGGGATCATCCCGCGCACCGCGTCGGCCTCGGCGACGTCGATCAGCTTGGGGCCCTGGTACACGTGCAGGACCGAGCGGCTCGAGAAGAGAGCGGGATCGCGCAACGCGGCGTGGACGTCGTCGTACTGCAGCAACGTCCACACGTCCCAGTCGGGCGCCGCCTGCGTGGCCACGAACGCGCGGGACTCCTCGCGCAGCAGGTCCCAGGTGGTCCACGGGTCGGCGACGAGGTCCGGATCGTCGGCGTACGTCCACGATCCTCGATCGACGACGGCCGGGTTCTGCGTCTCGCCAATCCCCATGTCGCGGCAGTTTGGCACAGCGTGCCAAACTCGGCAACGGCCGTCGGCCAGAGGCGGAGCGTCAGACCGTCGCGGCGGAGTGCAGGTGCCCGAGCAGGTCGAACGCCTGGTCGAGGCGGGACATCAGATCCGCCGGATGACCGTCGAGCAGCGAACGCGTGAAGACGTACCAGATCACGGCCGCGAACGCGGCGGACAGCACGCCGACCTTCTCGTCCTCTCCGACGCCGAAGCCGAGTCTGCGCCTGACCACCTCCTCGAGGTCGGCGCTCAGGACGGCCATCACATGGCTCTCGGATTGGACCAGGGCAGGCGCAGTGCGCACGACCGCGCTCCAGAGCGCGAACGCTTCCGCTTCGAGCCGGTCCGTCGGCGATTCGGCGCGTCCTTGATCGCGCTCCCGGAACCACGCGTGGAAACCGTCGAGGAGGCTCTCCCCGGCAGGCCGAGCAAGCAGTGTGCGACACATCCGTCGCGATTCCCGACGAGGAACCGCGGTCAGGACGTCTCGAGGATTCCGGAAGTACCGGAAGAACGTGCGCACGGAGATGTCAGCGGCTCGCGCGATCTGCTCGACGGTGACGTCGTCGAGGCCGCGCTCACCCAGGAGCTCGAGACCGGCCCGCTCGATCCGCAACGACATCTGGATGCGCCGCTGGTCCCACGCACCCCCGTTGTCGGTCGACTCGATCGCGGCCACGCCCGCCATTGTCGCATCCCGGACCTTCGATGCCGCCGCCCGACCGCGATCCCCCGCGGGGTGGGGGTGACTTCCCAAGTTTGGCAGGGTGTGCCAGGATCTCGGCGACGACGCTCGAGTCGTCTGCCCGGGGCACGATTGGCCGCGCCGGTGCACGCAACGACCCTGGGGGGTGGGGGAATGCAAGGACGGTCAGATCGTCGAAGCGTCGACCAGAGAGGGCGATCGCGGTCTCACGCGGTGGTCGGTGCGCTCTCGATCATCGCGATGGTCGCCACGGGCCTGGTGACCGCGGGGTCGGCGGGGGCCCAGGCCGGTGACAGCACCGGTGTGAGCGCCAAGGACATCAAGGTCGGGTACATCTACTCCAAGGGCGGGGTGGCGGGATCGACGTTCGAACACGCCGGAGACGGGTTCAACGCCCGGATCAAGGCCGAGAACGCGGCCGGCGGCGTGAACGGCCGGAAGATCACACCGGTCGTCGTCGACGACAGCGGCGCGACCAACAACCTCCAAGCCGCGCAGAGCCTCGTGCAGAACGACAAGGTGTTCGCGGTGGTGAACAACTCGTCGTTCGCGTTCCTCACCTACCGGTACCTGCTCGACAACGGTGTGCCGATGCTCGGCGGGGGTTACGACGGCAACGAGTACGGCCAACCCGGGAACGAGAAGCTGATCTCCATCCTCGGCAACATCTCGCCGGTGTACGGCTTGCAGTACAAGCCAGGGATGGTGCAGCTCATGAAGAAGAAGGGCGCCAAGAACGTCGGGACCGTGTCCTACGGCGTCTCCGCTTCTTCCACCGCGGCCGCGAAGAACCTCCAGAAGTACGCAGTGCCGGACGCCGGCCTCAAGGCCGCCTACACGAACACCTCGGTCGACTTCGGTACGACCGATGTCGGACCGTTGGTGCTGGGCATGAAGAACGCGGGTGTCGACGCGACCTACTTGCCGCTGGTGCTCTCGAGCAACCTCGCCATCATCCAGAACGCGGCGCAGAACAACCTCAAGTTCAAGCTCGCGGTGCTGGCGACCGGGTACGGGCAGCCTCTGCTCGACCAACCGGTGTCGAAGACGATCGGACCCGAGGTGCTGTTCGCGCAGGGTTGGGCCCCGGTCGAGCTGAAGACGGCAGCCACCAAGAAGTTCCAGTCCAACCTGGCGAAGTACGCGGGCTACAAGGGCGTGCCCGACTTCGGCGTGTACACCGGCTACCTCACCGCCGACCTCCTGATCGACGGCCTCAAGGCCGCCGGGAAGGACCTGACGCGCGACGGCTACATCACCGCGACCAAGGGACTGAACACCTGGGACGCCGCGGGGATGGCATGCCAACCCGTCGACGTCAGCGCGCAGGGCTTCGGCAAGCCGCCCAACACCGCCTGCAGCTGGTACGTGCAGATCAAGAACGGGAAGTTCGTGCCCTATCCGAGTGACAAGCCGATCACGGGCAAGCTGATCGGGGCGAGCCTCAACGGGTAGTCGACGCGGCCAGCAACCCTTCATGGCGAACCGGGACGTCTGCGTGCGCGGCTCGCGCACGCAGACCTCCGGGTGGCC
>DASUAS010000014.1:0-9199 GCA_035763625.1 Acidimicrobiia bacterium | reverse complement strand
GTTCGGCGTGCTCTCGTTGAAGGAGTACTACGCGGGCCTCGATGCGTCGGAGATCCGCGAGCGGCAGGAGTTCGCGTTCGAGGCCGCGGTGCGCATGCGCGACCGGTTCCTCCAGCAGGAGGTCTGGGACCGCATGGGCGTCGACGTGAAGGAGGCGGTGAAGGCGATGCAGAACGCACCCGACCGCCCGATCTTCCAGGGCCTCCTGTTCTCGAAGATCGTCCCGAACTGCAAGAAGCTCGGCCTGCTCGACGCCGGCGACGGCTGGCTGCGCGACCGCTTCACCGAGCTCGGCGTGATCCAGTTCGAGGACTGGGTCGACACCGGCGAGGAGTACGGCCAGCTCGACCAGGTCGCCAAGGACCGCGAGGCGGCCGGCGCCGCCGCCGGCTGACCCGTCGGAGGTCAGCAAGGGTCCGGCGCCTGCGCGAACACGCCGGGGTCCACGGTGATGTAGATGGCGCGGCAGGTGGCGATCACCTTGCCGTCGGCGCGCGCTTCTCCGCTGATGAAGAGCTTCCGGCGCTCGCGGCCGTCGAGGCGGGTGCGGAGCTCGAGGGGTTCGTCGACCGGGACCGGCGCGAGGTAGCGCACGGTCAGCTCGCCGGTGAACGCCGGTTCCTGCAGCTGGGCGATCACGAAGCCGGTCACGTCGTCGAACGCGGCGGCGACGATGCCGCCGTGGGCACGACCGGGCGCACCCTCGAAGGCGCGGTGCAGCACGACGTCGGCGACGACGTCCGCGCCCTCGAAGCGGACGTCGAGCTCGACGCTCGTGGGGTTCGAGCCGCCTCCGACGGCGCGGTCCTCGAAGCCGAGGCCCATCAGCGACTCCTCGACGCCGCGCCGCATCAGCGCGAGGCGGTCGCGTGCCGGTGCCTCGTCGACCCGGCGGGCGAGATCCGTCGCCATCGCCGAGATGTCCGCGAGCTGCTCGTCGTCGGGGTCGTGGGCGGCGAAGGTGTGGGCGAGGGCGCGCAGGCTCGCTGCCGCGGCCGCTCGGGACGCTTCCGTTGCCATCGGAGGAATGTAGGAGGCGTGCAAGTGGGTAGACGCATTGCGATGCGCGCAGAGCTCGACGAGCGGTTCAGCGATCCTGACGCCGCTGCGGTGCCCTGGAACGACGCCCGGGAGGTCCTCGAGACCGCGGAGCTGAGCTGGATCACGACCGTGCGGGCCGACGGGCGCCCGCACGTCACGCCGCTGGTGACCGTGTGGGACGACGATGCGCTCCACTTCTGCACCGGGCCGGAGGAGCAGAAGGCGCACAACCTCGCCGCCAACCCGAACGTCGCGGTCACCACCGGCGCCAACGACTGGGACGAAGGACTCGACGTCGTCGTCGAGGGCACCGCGGTTCGCGTCACCGATCGCGACACCCTCGAACGTCTCGCGCGCGCGTGGTCCGAGAAGTGGGACGGGCGATGGACGTTCGGTGTCACCGACGGAGGCTTCACCCACGAAGACCACGGCGACGCGCCCGACGTCGCCGTGGTGCACGTGTATGCGGTGCATCCCACCAAGGTGCTGGCGTTCGGCAAGGGGACCTTCAGCCACACGCGCTACGTGCGCTGATCCTCGTCAGTGCCCGCGGCGCAACCACTCCTCGACGTCGGGTGCTTCACGGCCGACGGTGGTGCTGTCGCCGTGACCGGTGTGGACGACGGTCTCGGGTGGGAGCGTGAGCAGCCGGGCCCGGATCGATTCGATGATCGTGGGGAAGTCGCTGAAGCTGCGACCGGTCGCACCGGGGCCACCGCAGAAGAGCGTGTCGCCGCTGAAGACGTGACGCCCCGATTCCACCCCGCCTGACTCGAGCACGAAGCAGCAACCGCCGGGGGAGTGCCCGGGCGTGTGCAGCACGCGGAGCTCGGTGTCGCCACCCCGCACCGTGGCACCGTCGCGGAGGTCGGCGTCGGGGTCGCGGTCGGGGTACACGTCGTGCCACAACATCCGGTCGTCGGGATGCAGGAGGATCGGCGCGTCGACCGCGTCCTGCAGCGCGACCGCGGCGTTGATGTGGTCGTTGTGCCCGTGGGTGAGCGCGATCGCGGCGACCCGGCGCCCGTTGACCGCGTGGACGATGGGGATGGCATCGTGCGCAGCGTCGACGACCACGACCTCGCGATCGTCCCCCACCAGCCAGATGTTGTTGGTGACCTCCCACTCGCCACCGTCGAGCCGGAACAGGCCGTCGGTGGTGACGAGCTCGATCATGCGCACACCGTAGGCTCCCGGCATGGCACTCCTCGGCAGGCTCTACCACGTCGGCATCGTCGTTCCCGACATCGAGGTGGCGAAGGAGCACCTGGGCGAGCTGCTCGGCATCACCTGGGGTCCGGTGCTGCACATGGACACGATCGACGTCCGGGCCTTCGACCTCGAGGGGGGCGCCGGCAACGACGTCGCCGTGCCCAACACGCTCTGCTACTCGACCGAGCCACCGCACGTCGAGCTCGTGCAGGAGGTGCCGGGCACGGTCTGGGAGTGCAACGAGCACTCGAACCTCCACCACATCGGGGTCTGGACCGACGCGCTGCCGCTCGACTCCGCCACGTACTCGAACGAGCTGCGCTGTCCGCTGCAGCTCTGCGGCCACGACGGCGACACCGCGCCCGTCCAGTTCGCGTACCACCGCGATCCGCTCGGCGTGCGCATCGAGCTCGTCGACGCGGCGATGAAGCCCATGATGGAAGAGTTCATGTTCACGGCGCCGGTAGCCTGAGCGTGATGAGGCCCCTGCCCACATGAGCCCGCCGGTCCGGATCGTCTTCCTCGGCGGTCTCGGTGAGATCGGCCGCAACTGCTTCTGCCTCGAGGTCGAGGGTCGCATCCTCGTCGTCGACTGCGGGATCATGTTCCCTGAGGCCGAGATGCCCGGGGTCGACCTCGTGCTCCCCGACTTCACCTACCTGCGCGAGAACGCCGACCGGGTCGAGGCCGCGTTCCTCACCCACGCGCACGAGGACCACGCCGGGGGGCTGGCCTTCCTGCTGCGCGACGTGTCGATGCCCATCTACGGCTCGCCGCTCTCGCTCGGGCTCGCCCGCAACCGGATCGAGGAGGCGGGCATGATGGGCCGCACCGAGCTGATCCCGGTGCACGACGGAGAGCGCCGGATGATCGGCCCGTTCGACTGCGAGTTCATCCCGGTCACGCACTCGGTGCCGCACGCGTTCGCGACCGCGTACCACACGCCCGCGGGCACGATCCTGCACAGCGGCGACTTCAAGCTCGACCCCACACCGGTCGACGGCCGCAAGACCGACCTCTCGCTCATGGGCGCGATCGCCGAGCGCCAGGGCGGCGTGAAGCTGCTCCTGTCCGACTCCACCAACGCGTGCCGCCCCGGCTTCACGCCGTCGGAGTCCACCGTCGGCGACACGTTGCGCTCGGTCTTCCGCGACTACCCCGATCAGCGCCTGATCGTCGCCAGCTTCGCGTCGCACCTGCACCGCGTGCGCCAGGTCGCGGAGCAGGCGGTCGCGGCCGGACGCCGCGTCGTGTTCCTCGGCCGCTCGATGGTCAACAACGTCGCCCTCGGACGCGAGATGGGCATGCTCGACATCCCGAGCGAGCGCGTCATCGACATCGAGGAGGTGCCGCGCTACGCCCCGGGTGAGGTGTGCATCATCTGCACCGGTTCGCAGGGCGAGCCGATGAGCGCGCTGTCGTTGATGGCCGCGCACGAGCACAAGCACGTGAAGATCAGCAGCGACGACGTCGTCGTGATCTCCGCCCACGCGATCCCGGGCAACGAGACCAACGTCAACCGCATCATCGACTCGCTGCACCGCGCCGGCGCCGAGGTGCTGCACGGCGGCAGCTCGCCGGTGCACGTGTCGGGCCACGCGTCGCAGGAGGAGCTCAAGATGCTCCTCAACATCGTGCAGCCGGAGTGGTTCGTGCCGGTGCACGGCGAGTACACGCACATGGTGCACCACGCCCGGCTGGCCGAGTCGGTCGGCGTGCCGAAGGACCACGTCGTGATCGCCGAGGACGGCGACATGCTGGTGATGGAGCGCACCGACGACGGGCGGATGGCGCTCGACGTCGAGCGGCGCGCCGTCCCCGCCGGCTTCCTCTACGTCGACGGCATCGTCGGCGACGTCGGCCAGGGCGTGCTGCGCGACCGTCGCAACCTCGCCGAGGAGGGCCTCGTGGTGGTGATCGTCACCGTCGACTCCACCACCGGCGAGGTGGTCACCGGGCCCGAGATCGTGACCCGCGGGTGGGTGTACGCGCCCGAGGCCGAAGCGCTGCTCGACGACGCCAAGGCCGCCGTGCGTGCGTCGCTGGAGGCCGCGGCCGACGAGGGCGCCACCGACTTCGACACCCTCCGCCGCCACGCCCGCCGCTCGCTGGGCAAATTCATCAACGAGCGCACCAAGCGCCGACCCGCCGTCATCCCCGTGGTGATGGAGGTCTGAGGGAGCCCGGCCCGGCAACCCGCAATTCGCCGTATACGGTGAAAACCGCGCAACGTCGGCGGCGCCAGGGATGCTCCTGTGGGTGGTGGTGCCGGTGTTAGGTTCGGGAGATGCCCGCGACCAAGACGCGGCGGGGAACCTCGTCGCGGTCCAAGAGCTCTGGCCGTCGTTCCGGCACCGCCCGGGGGCGCACGCCGGCACGCCGGAAGAAGGTCACGAGCCCCGCGCCCGGCGTCGTCGCCCGCTCCCGGGACGCGGCCGGACGCCAGCTCGCCGGGCACTGGTCCGACCTGTTCGCGGTCTGCCTCTTCGTCCTGGGCGCGATCTTCGCCCTCGGGCTCTGGACCGACCTCGCCGGTCCGGTGGGATCCGGGTTGGCCGACGGCACCGGCGCGGTGCTCGGCCGGGCCCGGGTGGCGGTGCCGGTGGCCTGCTTCGCCTTCGGCGTCGTGCTGCTCTGGCCCCGCCGGGGCGAGCTCGTCGACCTCCGGGACGATGCCGGTGACGACGCCGGCGCCGCCGGCGCGGTCGGCGAGCCCCCGACGCTGCGCATCGCCATCGGCGCGCTGCTGCTCTTCGTCGCCGACGTCGGCATCCTCCACCTCGCCTACGGCCGGCCGTCGCTCGGCGGCAACCTCGACGACCTCCGTCACGCCGGCGGTGCGCTCGGCGCGATGGTGGCCGGACCGCTCGTCGCCGCCATCGGCGTCGTCGGCGCGTCGGTCGTCCTGGGCGCGGTCGCGGTCGTCGGCGTGCTGCTCGTGCTCGGGCTGTCGATCGGCGTGGTCGTGGGCGCCACCGCGCGCGCGTCGAAGACGGCCGCGGTGAAGGCACGCAGCTCGCTGAAGCTGGCTCCGATCGGCGAGGGCGTCGATCTCGACCCGCCGCCTCCCCACGTCGGACCCCCGCCGTTCGACTACTCGCAGTACGAGGACGACGAGCCGCACCCCGAACCCGAGCCCGAGCCACCCGCGATCGCCGCGACCGCCGCGGCTGCCTCGGCCGCCTCCGCCATCGAGATGTCCGTCGTCGAGGATCCGAGCGGCCAGCTCGTGATCGACCTCGGCGACGACGCCGTGCCCCACGCACGAGCGGGTGGACCGTGGAAGCTGCCGCCCGCGAACCTCCTGAAGCGGGGGAACGGCAGGGAAGCCGACCGGCGCCTGATCGACGAGGGCGGCCGCATCCTCGAGGCCACGCTCGCGCACCACGGGGTGGAGGCCCGCCTGGTGGGCACCACCGTCGGTCCCACCGTCACCCGCTACGAGCTCGAGCTCGGATCCGGCGTCAAGGTCAACCGCGTCACCGGCCTGAGCAACGACATCCAGTACGCGATGGCGTCGCTCGACGTGCGCATCCTCGCCCCGATCCCGGGCCGCAGCGCGGTCGGCGTCGAGGTGCCCAACAAGGAGCGCATCATCGTCACCCTCGGCGACGTGCTCGGCGCGCCCGAGGCGCAGAAGGCCAAGGCCGCGCTCGGCGTCGGCCTCGGACGGGACATCGCGGGGAAGTCGGTGATCCTCGACGTCACCACGCTCCCGCACGTGCTCATCGCCGGCGCCACCGGCGCGGGCAAGAGCAGCTGCATCAACTCGATCGTCACGTCGCTGCTCATGCGCTACACGCCCGACCAGGTGCGTCTGATCCTCGTCGACCCCAAGCGCGTCGAGCTCGGTGCCTACAACAACCTGCCCCACCTCCTCACCGAGGTGGTCACCAGCCCGAAGAAGGCCGCGAACGCGCTCGACTGGGCCGTGCGCGAGATGGACATGCGCTACGAGCTCCTCGCCGAGGTCGGCGTGCGCGACATCACCGGCTACAACTCGATGTTCGACCGCGGTGAGCTGCCCACCAAGGACGATCCCGACCCGACCACCGGCAAGGGCTACGAGCGCCTGCCGTTCATCGTGATCGTCGTGGACGAGCTGAACGACCTCATGATGGTCGCCGCCCGCGACGTGGAGGCGAGCATCTGCCGCATCGCGCAGATGGCCCGCGCCGTTGGCATCCACCTGATCATCGCCACCCAGCGTCCGTCGGTCGACGTGATCACGGGCGTGATCAAGGCGAACGTGCCGAGCCGCATGGCCTTCTCCGTGAGCAGCCTCGCCGACTCGCGCGTCGTCCTCGACCAGCCCGGTGCCGAGAAGCTCATCGGCCAGGGTGACATGCTCGTCATGACCGCGAGCTCCAGCCGCGCCCAGCGCGTCCAGGGGTCGTGGGTCGACGAGGAATGCGTCCGCAAGGTCGCCGCGCACTGGAAGCGCCAGGCGAGCACCCCTGTCTACGTCGACGGCATCGCCGACGAGGACCCGAGCGCGGGTGGCGGCGCCGCTGGTGGCGCGGCCGACGACGGCGGCGACGAGCTCCTCGGCGAGGCCATGGAGCTGGTGGTCCGCAGCGGGCTCGGTTCCACCTCCATGCTGCAGCGCAAGCTGCGGGTGGGCTTCGCCCGGGCCGGGCGGCTCATGGACCTGCTCGAGCGCCGCGGCGTGGTGGGCCCCTCGGAGGGATCGAAGGCCCGGGCCGTCCTCATGACGGTCGAGGAGTTCGAAGCCCGCGGCGACGCCGCCTGAGGAAGCCCGCCGGGCTCTTTCCCGAACCCTTCCCCAAGCGTTCCCCAAGCGTTCCTCAAGCCCGACCCTCCGGCTGCCGTTAGGCCACTCGAGGTGTGGCGCGTGTCGCAGTGCGTCGGCGGCCGTCTTCCACGCCGGTCGGAGCGTAGGAGGAACGGGTGAAGCTCGATCTCGGACGTCTGCAGGGAGGGCAGTCGCTGACCTCGCGTCTCAGCTTCCGCTCCAAGCTGCTGCTCGTCCTGTTCGTGCCGTTCCTCGCCCTCGTCGTCGTGGCCGCAGCCGGGCTCAGCGACCGGTTCGCGTCGCTGCACGCGCAGGAGCAGTACGGCGACCTGTCGGGACCGTTGCACTCGCTCGACCAGGCCAGCCGTGCGCTGCAGAACGAGAGCGTCGTGTCGTCGTGGTCCGTGGCGAGCGGCGGTGCGCCCAAGGCCGAGCTCGACAAGGCGCGCACGCGCACCGATGTCGCGGTCAAGGGCTTCCGAGACAGCGAGCAGGCCTTCGCCAACGCAGGCCTGAGCCCCGCCGCGCTCGCCGCGCTCGACTCGACCAACCAGGGCCTCGACAAGATCCCCGACGAGCGCGCCAAGGTCGACGCGCGCAGCGCGTCGGCAGCGGACACGCGCACCTTCTTCCTCGGCGTCGACGAGCACATGCTCGACTTCGGCGAGCGCGTCGCGCGTGACCTCGCCAGTGCCGACGTCGCCGCCAGCCTGACCCGAGTGTTCACGCTCGAGCGGGCCCAGCACGAGCACGCACGCGAAGCGAGCGTGTACATCGCAGTGCTCGCCAGCGGCACCCAGCAGGACTTCAGCGAGTGGGTCGGGGCGCAGGCTGCGCAGCAGCAGTACCTCTCGACGTTCGGCAACACCGCCACCGATGACGAGCTCGCCGCCTTCACCAAGGCGATGGGCGACACCCCGGCCGCAGCGGCACTCCCGCCCACCTTCCCGGCGATGCAGGCGACGCCGGCCGAGTACTACGTCGACTACCAGCGCCAGAGCCGCACCATCGACGGCGCCATCGACGCGGTCCAGGGCGTGATCAACCAGGCCGCCAGCGACGCCGCCAGCGCCGCCACCCGTGAGGTGCGCATCTACGGCGGCGCGGCCGTGTTCGCCATGCTCCTCACGCTGCTGTTGATCTGGTTCGTGTCCCGGGCCGTCGTCGGGCCGGTGCGCCGCCTCACCGCCGCCGCCCGCGAGATGTCGCAACGCCAGCTCCCCGCGCTGGTCGAGTCACTGCGCAGCGGTGGGGACCTGGGTGACATCGAGCCGATCCTCATCGAGGTGCAGTCGGAGGACGAGATCGGCGACCTCGCCCAGGCGTTCAACGACGTCGAAGCGGTGACGTTCGAGGTCGCGCAGGAGCAGTCGCGGCTGCTGCGCAAGGGCATGGGCGACCTGTTCGTGAACCTCGCGCGTCGCAACCAGAGCCTCGTGCAACGTCAGCTCGAGCTGCTCGACGACCTCGAGCGCAACGAGCACGACCCCGCGGCACTCGACGCGCTGTTCAAGCTCGACCACATGGCGACGCGCATGCGTCGCAACGCGGAGAGCCTGCTCGTGCTCTCGGGAGCCGAGCAGCCGCGCCAGTGGCAGCAGCCGATCGCGCTCATCGACGTCGTGCGCGCGGCGGCAGCCGAGATCGCCGACTTCCCCCGCGTCGAGCTGGTCGGCATCGACGACGGCCTCGCGGTGTCGGGGCGCGCGGTGTCCGACGTGGCGCACCTCCTCGCCGAGCTGCTCGAGAACGCGACGTCGTTCTCGCCGCCGGACTCCGCGGTCGTGGTGTCGGGCGCGGTGTCGGCGACCGGGTTCGTCCTCGCGGTGTCCGATCAGGGCATCGGGATGCCGCTCGAGCGCATCGCCGAAGCGAACAAGCTGCTCGCCGACCCGCCCGTCGTCGGCCTCGCCCTCTCGCGCGCCCTCGGCCTCCACGTGGTCGGTTCGCTCGCGGCCCGCCACGGCATCGGCGTCGAGCTGCGCCCTGGTGCGCCCGGCGGGCTGGTGGCCCTCGTGGCCCTCCCCACCGCGGTGCTCGAACCCCGCCCGGCCGCCGCCCCCGCGCCGCCGGTCGGCAACCCCGTCTACTCGCCCGACCTCGACGACCAGGGCCAGGCCGAGCCGCTCGGTGCTCGTCGCCTCGTCTCCCGCCCGCCCGACGAGCCGCCGGTGGAGGAGTGGGGACGCC
>DASUAS010000013.1:0-14916 GCA_035763625.1 Acidimicrobiia bacterium | reverse complement strand
GCGGCGCGCCGCTTCGTCACGGCTTCGTCACGACGCGCGGGCGCGTTCCAGCGCATCGGCGAACGACGCGCGCTCCTCGATCATCTTCCGATACTGCATGACCTTCGCAGGCATGGAAAAGCCGAGCGCGCCCACGAGCCGACCGTCGCGGCCGAACACGGCGACGAACCGCCGGTCCTCGAGCGAGCCGTGGACCACCTCCATCTCGTCGTCGCCGCGGAAGTGGCCGACGGTCTGGATCTTGCGGTCGTACTGGTCGGACCACACGAACGGCACCGGCGCGTAGGGCTCGGGCGTGCCGCCGTCGGGCACGAGCAACCGTCGCGCCGCGGCCACGCCCTGCTCGGCCGCGTTGGTCCAGTGCTCGAGCCGCATGAGCTCGCCATCGAACATCGGGTTCGGCCAACGCGCGACGTCGCCGGCGGCCACGATGCCGGGCGCCGCGAGCAGGGTCTCGTCGCACACGACGCCGTTGTCGAGCGTGAGTCCCGAACCCTCGAGCCACTCGGTCACCGGCACCACGCCGACGCCCACGACGACGATGTCGGCATCGACCGCGCTGCCGTCGTCGAGGCGCACGCGCTCGACCTTGCCGTCGCCCTCGATCGCCGCCACGCCGACGCCGAGGCGCAGGTCGACGCCGTGGTCGCGGTGCAGCTCGCCGCACACCATGCCGAGCGTCTCACCGAGTCCGCGTACGAGCGGCGCCGGCAGCGCCTCGAGCACGGTGACCTGCAGGCCGCGGCCGCGACACGTCGCCGCCACCTCCGAGCCGATGAACCCGGCACCGATCACGACGACGCGCGGGTGGTCCTCGAGGCGCGCCCGCAGGTCGAGCGCGTGGTCGACCGTCCGCAGCACGAAGATGCCGTCGAGGTCGGGGGTGCCGGGCAGTGTGCGCGGCGTCGCCCCCGTCGCGAGCAGCGCGCCGTCGAACGCCAGCTGCTCGCCGTCGTCGAGGGTGACCACCCGGGCCGCGGCGTCGAGCGCGGTGGCCCGCACGCCGAGACGCAGGTCGAGCTCGAGCTCGTCGTACGACGCCCGCCGCAGTCCCAGCTCCTGGGGCTCCCACTCACCCGCCAGCAGCTGCTTCGAGAGCGGGGGACGGTCGTACGGCAGGTGCGACTCGGCGCCGACGAGGACGATCCGCCCCTCGTAGCCGTCCCGGCGCAACGCCTCCGTGGCCCGCAGCCCCGCCAGCGAGGCCCCCACCACCACCACGGTCTGCAACGCCTTCGTCCTCTCGTTCCCGGGGCTCGCCGCCCCGCTTCCTCACCACCGGCACCACCCGGCCCCGAACGCGCATCGACCCCTGTCCAGGGGGGGCGGACAAGGGTCGATGGTACGGCGCTCACCGGCTGCCCGGGCGCTCGTCCTGTCGCCGAGAACCCCCGAGTCGTTGGCAGGGACTCTCGACGTGTTGACTTTCAGAGTATCTACTCCGAAGTAACATTGTCAATCACCGTGGTGCTTGACGAATTCTCGACTCCCGCCGGCCCGTCCTTGAGGACCTTCCCGTGAGCGACTGGCGCATCGACGAGCTCGCCCAACGGGCCGGCGTCGCCGTCGACACGATCCGCTACTACCAGCGGGAGGGCCTGCTGCCGAGCGGTGAGCGCAGCGGTCGCACGCGGCGCTTCGGGCCCGAGCACCTCGAACGGCTCGAGCGGATCCGCGCCCTGCAGTCACGCCGCTTCTCCCTCGCCGCGATCAGCGCCCTCCTCGAGCGCGACGACCCCGGCGCGCTCGCCGGCCTGCTCGTCGGCTCCGAGGAGGCGACGTTCGACCACGACGAGCTGCTCGAGGCGGCGGGCGTCGACGCCGCGCTGGTGCGCGACGTCACCGACGCCGGGCTGCTGCGCGATCCCGCCGAGCACGGGCGCTCGGCCTACGACACCGACGACGTCAACGTGCTGCGCGCCTTCGCCGACCTCGGCCGCCTCGCGATCCCCCACGGCGCGCTCGTCGAGGTGGCCCGCATCTACGCCGACGGCCTCGACGAGATCCAACGGCGCGTCGTCCAGCTGTTCACCTTCGTCGACTCCCACTGCTGGGACGACGAGCACGCGCGGCAGTTCCGCTCGCTGTTCTCGGCCGAGATGGGGCGCTTCGCGCGCGACGTGCGGGTGATCGCCGACTACACGCAGCAGCGCAACCTGCAGCGGGCCGTGCTCCACAAGATCGAGGAGCACGGCGCCACCGCGGAGACCTCGGCCCGACCTACGCCTTGAGGACCAGGTAGAAGAGCACGTAGTAGACGGCGACCAGCACGAAGCCGGTGACGAGCGCGGCCTGGTGGGTGTCGTAGATCGCGCGCGTCCCACCCGGCTTCGTGCCGAAGACACCGAGCGCGTTGAGCTCGAGCAACGCCCAGATCACGAGGGCGATGATCCAGTAGGTGGCCCGGTCTCCGCCGCTCGGGTTCTGCTTGAAGAAGTCGAGCGAGAAGAAGTGGAACGTCCCGACCATGAACATGAGCATCGGGAACGAGAAGATCGTGTTCATGCGCGACGCCAGCGCCGACTTGCGGCCCGCGGCCGCGGCGGCCGGGTCGGCCTCCCCACCGGCCTGCACGTTGCGGGCGTTGGCGATGACCTTCTTCTGGTTGGGCCAGATCACCAACCACACGTTCAGGAACATCGTGAGCGCCAGCAGGATGCCGGTGGCGATGCTCATGCCGGGGGTCGACTTCCAGTAGTCGCCGTTGGTCAGCTGGATCTTGCCGCCGTCGCCGCCCTGGAACAGCAGGATCGAGATCCCGGTCGCGACGGTCGCCGCCGCCGCCCACCGGAACCACCAGAGCGCGCGGGACGCCAGCTTGTCGATGGCGTTGTTGCGCGCCGCGGCCTCCATCTCGGCGAAGGACGGGACCTGCACGAAGTTGAAGTAGTAGAGGAGCCCGATCCACGTGATGCCGACGACCACGTGCGCCCAACGGGACGCGAAGGCACCTCCGCTGCGGCTGATGATGTTGATCACATCGCCCAGAACCATCCGACACCCCTCTCCCCCGGCTGTGCGGCGCGAAACCTAACACCGGACGCGATTCGGGGCACGGACCACGAAGTCGCCCAACGAGCCCTTCTCTGCCGGCCGTTGACCAGCGGTATGAACGGTGCATATGGTGCATACCGCATGGACGTCCTGCCCCGCGCCGGTCGTGTGATCGGCACGATCCTGGTCGAGGTGCTGGCGGTGCTCGCGCTGGTGGCCGCCGGCCGCAGCCCCACGCTGTCGGTGCCCTTCGGCGACCTCGGTCCGTGGCTGCGCGACGGCGACCCGGCCACCGTGGTCGTGGCCCTCACGCGGTGGGCGGCGCTGGTCGGCGCCGGATGGCTGCTCGGTTCGACGCTGCTCTACCTCGCGGCCTCGGTCGTGCGGGCGCCGGCAGCGATGCGGGCGGTGAGATGGTCGACGTTGCCGGTCGTGCGCCGCGCCATCGATGCCGCGTGCGCGGTGTCGGTGGCCACCTCGGTGGTGCTCGCACCCGCGGTCGCGGCGGGCGCCCGGGTCCACGACCCACCGAGCGTCAGCGTGGTGCGCGACGGCCGGGGGCTCGCGCAGCTCCCACCCGACAGCACCACGGTGCCGTCGACGACCGGGGCCGTCGCGCCGACATCGGCGACTCCCGTCGCCGTCCCACCGACCGCCACCGCGCCGGGCGACGCGGTCGACACCGTCGTCGTGGTGCCCGGCGACAACCTGTGGCTGCTCGCAGCGCGACGACTGGCCCGCGCGACCGGCCGCGACCCGGCGTCGGTGCCCGACGCGGAGGTCGCTCCGTACTGGGTGCGCGTGTGCGACGTCAACCGCGACCGGCTGGCCTCGGGCGACCCGAACCTCGTGTTCCCCGGCGAGCAGGTCGTGCTGCCGCCGGTCAGCTGAGGGCGAGGAATTCCGCGTAGCGGTCGGCCGACGCCGCGGTCCACACGTCACGCGGCTCGACCCTTCGACCGACCTTGGCCCAGCGACGTCCCTCGGTCATCGCGGTCGGCTCCTCGAGGCCGGCGGCGATGCGGGCCAACCACGCCGATCCGAGCGCGCCACCCTCGGGCACCGCCACGCAGTCGACGGGAAGCCCGGTGACGTCGGCGATCGCCTGCACCCACGCGTCGACGCGTGTCCCGCCCCCCGACGCGACCACGCGCTTCGGTTGCACGCCGGCGTGTGTGATCGCCGCGTCCACCACGCGCTTCACCACGAAGGCCGACGCCTCGTCGGTCGCGCGCACGATCGCGTCGGCGTCGTGGGTGAGGTCGAGGCGGTGCAGTGATGCGCGGCGCGTGTGGTCGTTGAGCGGCACGCGCTCCCCGCGCGGGTACGGCGCCCACACCGGGATCGCACCGGGATCGAGCGCACGCTCCGTGGGCGACGCGAGCAGCCGAGTCGCCCAGTCGCGGAACAGGCCGCCGGCGTTGCTCGGACCGCCCACCAGGAAGTTGCCCGACGCGGTGTGGGGGATGGTCACGTACCCGGGTACCTCTGCCCCCTCGTGGGCCACGACCCACACGATCAGCGTGGTCCCGAGCAGCACCAGGACGTCGCCGGCGCGGTCGGCGCCGGCGACCAGCTGCTCGGCCATGGCGTCGATGCACCCGGATGCCAGCGCGGGACCGTCACCGTCGACGCGTCCGCACTCCCATCCGGTGGGCACCAGACGCGGCAGCCGATCGGTGGTGATCCCGAGCTCCGTGGCGACGTCGTCGTCCCACTTCACGAAGTCGAAGAGGGGGTGCGCGAGCGACGCGGTGGTCGTGTCGAGCACCGCCTCGCCGGCGAGCGCGTGGTTGGCGACCGACTGCGCGGGCCAGAACCCGTGGGCCGAGGGCACGGTCTCGTGCAACCAGCGGACATACCCGAGAAAGCCTCCCGACGCATCATCGGCCGACGCATCCTCGGCCGACGCGTCCTCGGCGCCCTGCGACGTCACGCCGGTGCGCCCGCGCTCGTCGCCGTAGAGGAGGCCGGGGCTGAGCGGCGTGCCCTGTTCGTCCACCGCCGCGAGCGACGGGACCATCGCGGCGACGCTCACCCCGCGCACGTCGAGGTCGCCGAGGTCGGCGAGCGCCCGGCGCGGACCATGCCGCCACGCCGGCGCGGCATCGTGCTCGAAGCGCTCGGGTGCGGGCACCACCACGCGGTGCGGCACGCGCGCGCGTGCGACGACGTTGCCGTCGCCGTCGGCCGCGATCGCCTTCACCGACGACGTCCCGATGTCGATGCCGACCGTCACCTCGGTGCCCACGCGCCACTCTCCCGTCTGCGTCAGGTGCGCGCGAACGCCGCCACCACGTCGTCGTGCAACAAACCGTTGGTCGAGATCACGTCGCCGGTGTCGATCCGCGCGTCGCCGCGCACGTCGGTGCACCGCCCTCCGGCCTGCTCGACCACCACCTTCACCGCCGCGATGTCCCACACCGCGAGCCCGCCGACCTCCACCGCGATGTCGATCGACCCGTCGGCCACGAGCACGTGCGACCAGAAGTCGCCGAAGCCGCGTGCGCGCCAGCAGCGCCGGGCCAGCGCGAGGAACTCGGCGTCGAGGCCGACCGACTCGAACGCATCGACCGAGTCGTAGGCAAGGTGCGCGTCCTCGATGCGTGCGACCTGCGAGACCGACACCGGCTCCCCGTCGCGGCGGGCGCCGAGGCCCCGGGCACCGGACCAGCGCGCCCCGAGGGCGGGCGCCGACACGACCCCGGCGACGAGATCGCCGTCGACCTCGAGCGCGACCAGCGTCGCCCACACCGGGATGCCCCGGGCGTAGCCCTTGGTGCCGTCGATGGGATCGACGATCCAACGCCGAGCCCCGTCACTGGAGGCGGTGGAGGTGGCTCCGTACTCCTCGCCGAGGACGGCGTCACCCGGACGAGCGTCGGCCAAGCGGGCCCGGATCATCTCCTCCACCGCCCGGTCGGCCTCGGTCACCGGCGTGAGATCGGGCTTCGTCTCGACCACGAGGTCGGCGGCGCGGAAGCGCGCCATCGTGATGACGTCGGCCGCGTCGGCGAGCGCATGCGCGAGCTCGAGATCGGACGTGAGGTCGGTGTGGCCGTTGATGCCCGGAATGTAGCCCGCAACCGAGTGCCGACTCCGGGCGCTCCGGGCTGGCTCCGCGGCGCGCGCGGCCACGGCCGCGAGACTGGAAGGCATGGCGCGGCGCTGGATCCTCACCGCGGTCGTCGCCGCGGTGCTCGTCGTGGCGGCGGTGCTCGCCGCCCGCGCCATCCGCGACGACGACCCGAAGACCGACTCCGCGGCGCGCGCCACCACGACGACGTCGGCGACCACCGTGACCTCCACCACGACCGTCACCGCGCCGTCCACCACCGTCGCGCCGGCCACCACGACCGCCGCCGCGCCGACCACCAACGCGACCGGCACGACCGGACCGCCGGGTCCGTGCGGCGCCGACACCGGAGCGATCCGCGTCGCGATCGACGGGACGGTGAGCGGCGCGGCAGCGAACGCCGACATCACGTCGTGCCGGTTGGCGGCGTCGGATCCGTCGTGGGCGGCGGTGAACCTCGACGCCAAGCCGGGCGCCCAGTTCGCCGCCCTCACCGTGATCGCGCACGGCGGCGCCGGCTCGTGGTCGGTGGTCGCACAGGGAGGGACGAGTGCGGGGTGTGGCGCGGCGCCCCAGCAGGTGATCGTCGACCTCGGCCAGTTCTGCGTCGGGACCGGCGGCGGCGCGCGGTGACGGCCCGGCCGGTGGCCGAGTCCGTCGACGCGCTCGTCGCCGACGCGTCGAGCCGCACTCCCGTGCACTTCGACGACTCGAAGTCGGGCGCCCGCTTCGAGCGGGTGGTGATCGACGGCCGTCGGTTCCTCCTCAAGCACGTCGACGTCCGGGACGACTGGATCATGCGCCAGACCGGTGACATCGGGTGCATCCCGATCCGGGTGTGGGAATCGGGAGTGTTCGACCTGCTGCCCGACTGCATCGACCACGCCACCGTGGGCGCGGCCCGCGAAGGCAGCGGTGGCGCGGTGCTGCTGCGCGACGTCGGCGAGTGGTTGCTCCCCGCGGGTGACGACGCCATCGATGCCGGGCAGCACCTGCGCTTCCTCGACCATCTCGCCGCGCTGCACGCGAGCACCTGGGGGTGGGAAGACACCGTCGGCCTGCTGCCGCTCGCCAACCGGTACTCGTTCTTCGGGCCCGAGGCGCTCGAGTGCGAGGCCGCGCTCGGCTTCCCGCAGCCCGTGCCTCGGATCGCGACCGAGGGGTGGGCGCGACTCGACGATGCGTCTCCCGAGCTCGCCGCCGCGCTGCGCCCGCTGCGGCGCGCACCGTGGCCGCTGCTCGACGCGCTCGCCGACACCCCGGCCGCCTTCCTCCACGGCGACACCAAGGCCGCCAACCTCGGCACGAACCCTGACGGCCGCACGATCCTGATCGACTGGTCGCAGAGCGGCGCCGGCCCGCCGCTGGTGGAGATCGCGCACTCCCTCGCACTCAACCGAGCCCGCATCCCGGCCGAGCTCGCGCGCGACGCCACCGTCGACGCGTACCGCGCCGCGCTCGAGCGGCACGGCGTCGTGACGTCACCGTGGTTCGAGCGTCAGCTGGCGCTCTGCCTGGTGGGTGTCATGTTGCAGCTCGGCTGGGAGAAGGCGTTCGACCAGAGCGGCCGCGAGCTCGCCTGGTGGCGCGACCGCACCGTCGACACCGCCCACGAACTGGTCCGCACCTGACTCGGTCCGCACACCTGAGCGAGTGCGGGCTGCGCCCGTGCTCGCTCGTCGGGACGGAGCGAGCGGACGCGAGCGACGGGGAGAAGTCAGTCGAAGAGGTCGGGTTGCTCGCGGGTGATCTTGGCGTAGAGGGGGCCGAAGCTGGCGTAGCCCGACACCGGCGCGCCGACCTGCGAGAGCGTGAGGCGCGCGACGTCGTCGGCGATCGGGATCGGCGTGCCCGCGGCCTCGGCCAGCAGCTGCGCCTGGCACGACCGCTCCATGGTCACGTACCACCACACCGCCTCTTCGACGGAGTGCCCGACGGTGAGCAGACCGTGGTTGCGGAGGATGACGGCCTTGCGCCCTTCGAGCACGTGCGCGATGCGCTTGCCCTCGGACCGGTCGAGCACGACGCCGGTGAAGTCGTCGAACACCGCGTGGTCGTCGTAGAACGCGCACGCGTCCTGGGTGAGCGGGTCGAGCGGACGTCCGAGCGACGACCACGCCTTGCCGTAGAGCGAGTGGGAGTGCGCGGCCGCGATGATGTCGGGCCGTGCTTCGTGCAGCGCCGAGTGGATGGCGAACGCCGCGGTGTTCACGCTGCCGTCGCCCTCGACGACCTCGCCCTGCGAGTTGACGAGGAGCAGATCGGACACACGGATGTGGCTGAACGACATCCCGAACGGGTTGACCCAGAAGTGGTCGAGCTGCTCGGGGTCACGGGCGGTGATGTGACCGGCCACGCCCTCCTCGAACCCGAACTTGCCGAAGATGCGGAAGCCGGCGGCGAGGCGCTGCTTGCGGTGCAGCCGCTCCTCGTCCAACGTCTCGTACTTCGGCAGGTACCAGCGATCGTCGCGGGTGGCGGTGGCGGCCATGGGAAGTCCCCTCGTCCGGGCGGATGCTCTTCCCTCGAGGGTAGATCCTCGGCCGAGGATCAACGGCCGAGGATCAAGGGCCGAGGATCAGGGGCGGAACCCACCGAGCCCGTCGAGCTCCACCACGTCGCCGTCGTCGGTCACGAGCAGGCCCGTCGCCCCTGCGTCCTCGACCAGCGCGGCGCCGCCGTCGACACCGGCGACGAACGCGGCCTTGGCCAGCACCTCGGCCCACCACGCCTCGCCGGCCACCACGGTGACCGAGGCCAGCCCCGATTCCGCCGGCGCGCCCGTGCGGGGATCGATGATGTGGTGCAGCGACCGCTCGCCACGCGTCCACGTGCGGCGCAGCCTCGTGCTCGTCGCGATCGCGCCGGTCGCGAGCGCCAACAGCCCGGTGCCACCGGTGTGCAGCGGATCGTCGACCGCGACGACCCAGCCCCGAGGCGTCGGCGCCTCGCCGCGGGCCCGCAGGTCACCTCCGAGGTTCACCAGCACGCCGGTCACTCCGGGCGCGCCGGCGTCGAGCAGCTCGCTCGACACCTCGTCGGCCGCCGCGCCCTTGCCGATGCCCCCGAGGTCGAGCGCGACCCCCGGCGGCAGGCGCACCGCGTGGACGACGTCGTCGAGCTCGACGTTGCCGCAGCCGGGGACGTCGGTGTGGTCCGGGGCTGCGCCGGCATCACTGCGCGCCACCGCGTCGAAGTCGCGGTCGTAGCCCGCGGCTTCGAGCGCGGCGAGGACGGTGGGGTCGTACCGCCCATCCGTGTCGCGCCACGCGGCCACGGCCCGCGCGATCAGCGAGTACGTGCTCGGCGACACGACCACCGGCGCGCCCGCGCTCTCGTTCAGTCGACACAGCTCGCTCGTCGGCCGGAAGCGCGACCACCGCGCTTCGCGCACCTCGAGCGCCTCGGCCGCCAACGCGCCGAGCGACGTCATCGCGTCGGCATCGGCTCCGACCGCCAGCACCTCGACGTCAGTGCCCATCGCCCGGAAGCGCGCCGGCGGCGCGAGCTCTGCACCGTTCACGGGGCAGACAGTACGGGACATCCGGAGCTGGCCCGCCCGCGGCGCACATGACCGGACCGGGCGTTCCTCCCGTAGCGTGGGACGTGATGCGCGTCGCGGCGATGGACCTCGGATCGAACTCGTTCCACCTCCTCGTCGCCGACGTGCACGCCGACGGCCACATCGACCCGTTGGTCCAGGAGAAGGAGATGCTGCGCCTGGGTGACGTCGTGAGCCGCCGCGGCGCGATCCCCGTCACCGCCGCCGACCAGGCCGTCGCCACCGTGCGCCGCTTCCGGCTCCTGGCCGAGGCCGCCGGGGCCACCGAGATCATCGCCAAGGCCACCGCCGCGATCCGACGCGCCGCCAACGGCGGAGAGGTGGTCGACCGCATCCAGGCCGAGACCGGCGTGCACGTCGACGTGATCGGCGGCCTCGAGGAGGCGCGTCTGATCTTCGGCGCGGTGCGGGCCTCGGTGGTGCTCGATCCTTCGCCGGCACTGTGCTTCGACCTCGGTGGGGGCAGCCTCGAGGTGATGGTCGGGGACGCCAGCAGCCTGGTGTGGGCGACGAGCGTGCCGCTCGGCGTGGCGCGGCTGAGCGCCGACTTCGTGCACTCCGATCCCATCTCCAAGCGCGACCGCCGCGCCCTGCGCGAGCACATCGACACCGTGCTGGGGCCGGTGGTGGCCGAGGTGTCGTCGTTCGAACCGAAGCTCGCGGTCGGCAGCAGCGGCACGCTCGAATCGCTGGCGGAGATGGTCGCCGCGCGACGCGACGAGGACACACCCACGACGCTCAACCAGCTCACGATCGACCGCAGCGAGTTCCTCTCGCTGCACCAGGTCCTCATGGCGTCGAAGGCCGCCGACCGGTTGCGACTCGACGGCCTCGACGCCCGCCGCGTCGATCTCATCGTCGCCGGATCGATGGTGCTCGCCACCGCGATGGACGCGTTCGGCTTCGACCAGCTGACGATCAGCGAATGGGCGCTGCGGGAGGGCATCGTGCTCGACACGGTGCGCCTCCACGACCCGACCGAGTGGTCGGACGACCCCCACTCCATCCGCGGAAGCGCGGTGTTGAGCCTGGCGCGCCGCTGCAACTGGTCGGAAGCGCATGCCCGGCAGGTCGCCATGCTCGCGCTCGCGCTCTTCGACGCCACCGCCGAGCTGCACGGGCTGGGCGATGCCGATCGCGAGCTGCTCGAGTTCGCCGCGCTGCTCCACGACATCGGTGAGCACGTCGCGAGCAGCGGTCATCACAAGCACGGCGCCTACCTCGTGCGCAACGGTCAGCTGCGTGGGTTCGCACCCGACGAGGTGGAGCTGCTCGCCGCCGTCGTCCGCTGGCACCGCCGCGGTGACCCGCGCGTGTCCGACGAGTTCCCGCTCCTCGACGCCCACGCCATCGAGCGGGTGCGCGTCCTCGCTGCCATCCTGCGCGTCGCCGACGGCCTCGACCGGAGCCGGAACCAGAACGTGTACGGCCTCGACGTCATGATCACGCCGTCCCTCGTGTTGCTGCGGATGCGCGCGGTCGACGATGCCGAGTTGGAGATCTGGGGCGCGCGCCGCAAGCGCGCCCTGCTCGAGAAGGTGCTCGACCGCGAGCTCGAGCTCACCACCCATCCCTCGGTGGGCTGACCCCACCGACCCCCCGAAAGGCGGTCCTGTCATGCGCACGCTCCCCATCGGCGACGAACGCATCGGAACCTCGGGCACCGGCGACGAGATCGTCGTGCGCTCGCCGTACGACGGTCACGAGATCGACCGCGTGCCCGCGTGCGGCCCCGACGAGGTGAAGCGCGCGGTGGCGTTGGCCACCGAGGCGCGCCGCGAGAAGCTTCCGCCCTGGCAACGCGCCGAGATCCTCGACCGGGCGGCGCACCTCCTGTCCGAGCGGATCGAGGAGTTCGCGCGCGTCCTCGCCGAAGAGGCCGCCAAGCCCATCAAGACCGCGCGCGTCGAAGCGAAGCGCGCGGTGTCGACGTTCACGTTCGCGTCGGTCGAGGCGCGCCGGCTCGCCGGTGAGGTCGTCCCGCTCGACGCCGCCGACGTCGGCGAGGGCAAGCTCGGGTTCACGCTGCGGGTCCCCATCGGCGTCGTCGGCGCCATCAGCCCGTTCAACTTCCCGCTCAACCTGGTGGCCCACAAGCTCGCCCCCGCGATCGCGGCGGGCTGCCCGGTGGTCTTGAAGCCGGCGTCCCAGACCCCGCTGTCGGCGATCAAGCTCGCCGAGCTCCTCCTCGACGAGTGCGGGGTGCCGAGCGGCTTCCTCAACGTGGTCACCGGAGGCGGCGGCATCGTCGGCAACGCCATCGTCGACGACCCCGACATCGCGCTGATCACGTTCACCGGCTCACCCGAGGTGGGCTGGGGCATCAAAGCGCGCGCGCCACACAAGAAGGTGGGGCTCGAGCTCGGCAACAACGCCCCCGTGATCATCGAGCCCGACGGCGACGTCGACACCGCGGCCGCGAAGATCGCGGTGGCCGGGTTCAGCCACGCCGGCCAGTCGTGCATCTCCACCCAGCGGGTCTACGTGCACGAGTCGATCGCCGACCGCTTCCTCGACCAGCTGCTGCCCAAGGTCGACGCGCTCGTGGTGGGAGACCCGCTCGACGAGGCGACGGACGTCTCCGCGTTGATCTCGACCAGCGAGCGCGAGCGGGTCGAGTCGTGGATCGGCGAGGCCGTCGCCGCCGGCGCCGAGGTCGCGACCGGCGGCTCCGAGCGCAACGGGCTCCTCGCCCCGACGGTGCTCACCGACGTGCAGCCCGACATGAAGGTGTGCAACCTCGAGGTGTTCGGGCCCGTGGTCGCGGTGCAGACCTATCGCGACGTCGACGATGCGTTCCGCCTGGCCAACGACACCCGGTACGGGTTGCAGGCCGCCATCTTCACCCGCGACCTCCCACTCGCCCTCCGCGCCGCGCGCGAGCTCGACTTCGGCGGGGTCCTCGTCAACGAGGTGCCCACGTGGCGCACCGATCAGATGCCCTACGGCGGGGTCCGCGACAGCGGCAACACCCGAGAAGGACCGCACTACGCGGTGCACGAGATGACCGAGACCCGCCTCGTCGTCCTCGGATGACGGCGCCGACCGATGCAGACGGGACGGTACGCTGACCAGCGCGTGACGACGGATCCGACTCCGCGACCCAACCCCGAGGCACTCCCCGCGCGCGCACCCCGATCGATCCTCGTGCACTTCGGGGTCGACAGCGCGGTCGCCTTCCTCGCCCTGGTGGTGCTCGGCCTCATCATGGGTGTCCCGTGGTTCGTCACCGCGATCGTGGCGGTGGTGATCGGCGCGATCGCATGCCGCTACACGCACCGAGCGGAGGTGCGGGCCCTCGCCGCCCGCGAGCAGCCACCGGCGTGAACCGCGAATCGGGGCAGCTGACGGCTACGACAGCCGCGCGCGCGCTCACGCCGTTGCCGAAGCCGCGCTACCGGGGCACGTCGCACTTCTACGCGCTCTGGGTCGCGATCGTCGCCGCGGCCGCGCTGGTCGCCACCGCGCCGGCCGGCCTCGCAACCTTCGGCGCCGCGGTGTACGCGACCTTCATGGTCACCATGTTCGCCGCCAGCGCGCTCTACCACCGGGGCACCTGGTCGGTGGCGACCGCGACGCGGCTCCTCCAGCTCGACCACACCGCGATCTTCCTCATGATCGCGGGCACCTACACCCCGATCGCCCTCCTGACGATGGAGGGCACGCCGCGCGCGGCGACGCTCACCGCGGTGTGGGTCGTGGCGGCAGCAGGCATCGTGTTCGAGTGGCTCCCGATCCCCGCGCCCCGGGGCTACGTGACGACGGTGTACATGGCACTCGGATGGCTCGGGGCGTTCTCGTTCGTCCCGCTCTACGACGCCACCGGTTGGGCAGGCGTGCTCCTGATCGCGGGAGGCGGCCTCCTCTACACCATCGGCGCCGTCGTCCACGCGGCGCGCAAGCCCGACCCGTGGCCGGAGACCTTCGGCTACCACGAGATCTTCCATGTGTTCGTGATCCTCGCGGCGGTGCTGCACTACTGCGCGATCGCCTTCCTCGTGCTCCCGCTCGAGTGAGCGGCTCCGATCACGAACGTCGGAACCGCGAGTTCTGGGATGCCGACGCCGACGACTACCAGGCCGCGCACGTCCCGCGCCTCGACGCACCGACGTGGGGGGTGTGGGAGCTGCCGGAGACCGACATCGGTGTGGTCGGCGACGTCACCGGTCTCGACGTGCTCGAGCTCGGATGTGGCGACGCTCGGTGGTCGGTGCACCTCGTACGCGCCGGCGCGCGCGTCGTCGCCCTCGACCTGTCGCGACGGCAATTGCGCCATGCCCGTGCGTTGCTCCACGCGACCGGGCAACGAGTCGCGCTCCTCTGCGGGAGTGCGGAACGGATTCCCCTCACCGATGGCGCGTTCGACCTCGTGCTGTGCGACCACGGCGCGATGTCCTTCTGCGATCCCGACCGCTCGGTGCCCGAGGTGTCGCGTGTGCTGCGCGTCGGCGGACGGCTCGTCTTCTCGCACACGACGCCGTGGCCGTACCTCACGTGGAACTTCGAGAAAGCGCGCGTCGGACGCCGCCTGCGACGCTCCTACTTCGGGATCCGGCGCTTCGACGACGGTGCCGGCGACGGCACGGTCGACTTCCAGCTCCCCTACGGCGAGTGGATCCGGTGCTTCCGCCGGAACGGACTGGTGGTCGACGATCTGGTGGAGCTGCGCGCGCCCGAACACGCGACGACGTCGTACGACGACTTCGACGCACGGTGGGCGCGCCGTTGGCCGGCGGAGCAGATCTGGGTGACTCGCAAGGCCGGGTGACCGGGGGTCCGGCTGCGCGGGGAGGAGTGAGCGGCGCCGGTCAGCAGCGGGTGCCGACGCGGGGGACGCGCCGGTCGACCAGGTAGCGGGTGACGATCGTGTCGACGCACTCGTTGCCGTTGTCGAAGCTCGTGTGCTGCTCACCGGCGGCCACGAGGAGCCGACCGCGCCGGAGCGATCCGGCCAACGACCGGGCCTGCGCGAGCGGCGTGGCCGGATCCTCGGTCGTGCCGATGACCAGGATCGGCGGTGCGCCGGCGGCGGTGAGACGGCCGGTCGGCCTCCGCGGTGGCACCGGCCACACCGAGCACGGGAGGCTGTTGTTCACCACGAACGCACCCAGGCGGGGCGCTAGGGCGACGGCGCGGCGTTCCAGGGCGGCGGCGGCGGCGACGCCGGTCACCACCGGCCCGTCGAGGCACGTGACCGCCCAGAACGACTCGAGCGCGTGGTCGTCACGACCGTCGTCGCTCCGGCCCACGAACGAGTCCGCGCCCGAGAGCAGGGTCGACGCGT
>DASUAS010000012.1:0-15383 GCA_035763625.1 Acidimicrobiia bacterium | reverse complement strand
CACGCGACCGCGAGCTCGGCGAACTGCAGCGCTGGCTCCTCGACCAGCTCGACCAGCACGGGCGCAGCAACCTCGAGTGGCTGGCCGAGTCCGACGTGACGACGCCGAAGCTGGTCGGGATCCCCGGCATCGACGAGCAGCGGGTGCGCCGCCTCGCGGAGCTCAACCACGAGGTGATCCACTCCGACCGGTGCCGCTGCGCGGTGGTGTCGGTACCCGCGAGCACCGCCAACCCCTGACCTGCTCGTCAGGGTGTCACCACGATCTTCGGGAGCAGCCAGTGCCCGATCCACTCCGATCCCGGGGTGGAGAAGTGCACGCCGTCGAGCCGGACGTCCTGCCCGGCCACCTGCTGCACCGGCACGCCACCCGGGCACACGAGGCGAGCGACGTCGAACATCGTGATGGTGGCCGGATCGCTCCGGGCCACCTGGGTGAACAGCTCGTTGAGGTGTGCGACGCGCGAAGGGTCGAACGACGACCACAGCCCGCCTTGGCCGCCGAGGCTGTAGCCGGAGGTGTCGACGCACGGCGCGTTGAGCAGGACGACCTTGGCACCGTTGGCCGCGAACTGCTGCGCCAGCCACTGGATCTGGCCCACGTACCACGTGTCGAACTCGGGCGTGCCGAAGGGAAGGACCCCGGTGGGCATCTCGCGGTCGAACGTGTCCCACACCTCGCTCTCGAGCACCACCACGTCGGCGTGCCAGTCGCGGGCGTCGGCGATCCAGGTGTCGCGAGCCTGGGTGCAGTGTTCGGTGAGGCCCGGGTCGTCGTCGACCGCGTAGGGCGCGGCGACGAGCCCGCATCCGAAGGCGCCGTGGTTCCACACCGCCGCCTGCTGCCCGGCCACGTCGGCAAGGCCGACGCCGAGCGAGACGGCCACCGAATCACCGGTGAGGAAGATGTGCGGCGGGCGGCCCGGCGTGGCGACGGGCAGCTGGGGAACGGTGGTGGTCGTCGGCGCCGCGCCCGAGTCGTCCTTCGGCTGGGTCACCGAGCTGCCCTGGAACGGGTCCCGGGGCGGGTGCTTCGAGTGCGCCGCCACCTGCTCGAGATGGGAGAAGGCGCTGGCGGTCGACGTCGTCGCCCGCGTCGACACGACCACGATCACGATCGCGACGACCGCGGTCACCGCCGGGACCGCGAACCGCAGCGACGGGACGCGGAACCGCTGCTGTCGGATCGGCATCTCGACGAGGTAGTACGACGCGGTCGCGATCGCGAAGGTCACCGCGAACCGGATCGCGAGCAGGACCGTGGGATCGGACACCCCGGTGCGGGCCGACGTGAGCCAGACGTACACCGGCCAGTGCCAGAGGTAGAGGCCGTAGGAGATCGCGCCGACCCAGCACACGGGCCGGAGGCTCAGGGCCCACCGCAACGGGGTGCGGTCGGGCTGGATCACCGACAGCACCACGAGCGCGACGCACACCGCGAGCAGCAGGAACCCGCCGCGGTACAGCCACCGGGTCGAGCCGTCGACGCTGCTCCACGCGACCACGAGCACGACCACCGCCAGCCCGGCAGCGATGTGGCTGGTCATGCGGGCCCAGTGGCTCTTCAGGTAGCCCCACTGCGTGAAGACCACCGCCAGCGCCGAGCCGACCAGCAGCTCCTGCGCCCGCGTGTCGGTGCCGTAGTAGACGCGCGACGTGCCGTGACCGTTGCTGTAGAGCAACGCCATCAGCACCGCGGAGCTGATCGCGAGCAGGACGACGACCCGCAGGAACGTGGTGAGACGCATCCGGAAGTGCAGCAGCGCGACGATCACCAGCGGCCAGATCAGGTACCACTGCTCCTCGACCGCCAACGACCACGTGTGCTGGAGCGGCGACGGCGAGGCGAACTGGGCGAAGTACCCCTGCGGCGCCGACATCTGGTGCCAGTTGCCCACGTAGACCAACGCGGCGAAGGCGTCGTCGCGCAGCGAGCCGAGATCCGACGACTTGGCGACGAACGCCCCGTACGCCGCCACCCCGAGCAGCATGAGGAGGAGGGCCGGCAAGAGTCGTCGGAGTCGACGCCGGTAGAAGTCGACGAGGTCGATGTGTCCACGGGCGCGCGGTCGCGGCCGGTTCCGCATCCACTCCGCGAGCAGGAGCGACGTGATCAGGAAGCCGCTGAGGACGAAGAAGGCGTCGACGCCCAGGAACCCCCCGACCGCCCACCCCACCTCGGCGTGGAAGAGCATGACCGCGAGCACCGCCGCGGCGCGGAGGCCGTCGAGCGCGGGCTGGTAGCCGAGTCGAGGTGCCTGCTCCGAGCTCATGCGAGCAAGCAGTCTCGCGCGGCCAGGTGCGGACGGAGCGAGTGCAGGCGAGCGACGGGGAAGGTCAGTCGTCGCCGCCGAGGTTGATGTTGCCGAGCGAGAAGCGGCTGCCGGAGTTGCCGTCACCCGACTCGGTGGCGATGTAGGGCGCCAGCGCCGCGGCCAGGTTCGGGAGCGGGAGCGTCTGCAGCCACACCTTGCCGGGACCGGTCATCTTGGCCAGGAACAGCGCGTCGGCGCCGAAGAGGATGTTCTTGATGCCCTTGATGCGCTCGAGCTCGAACGCGACGCCGGCCTCGAACATCCCGACGTGGCCCGGGTGCACCTGGATCACCTCACCCGCACCGAGGTCGTAGGTGACGACCTCGCCGTCGAGCTCGATCCACGCGGGGCCGTCGCCCGACACCTTCTGCAGGATGAACCCGGCGCCGCCGAAGAGCCCGGCGCTGAACTTCTGCTGGAACCCGATCTCGAGGTTCACCCCCGGCAGCCCGCAGAGGTAGCCGCCGCGGTGGACCATGTAGGTCTGGTCGGCGCTCACCTCGATGGGCAGGATCTGGCCGGGCACCTTGGTCGCGAACGCCACCATCCCCGGACCGCCGGTGGCGGTGTACTCGGTCATGAAGAAGCTGCCGCCGGCGACCGCGCGCTTCACCGCGCCGAACATGCCCTTCGCCCCAGCCTTGCCGCTGGCCGCGGTGTGCAGGTCGATCGGCCCGGTCATCCACGAGAGCTCACCGCCCTCGGCCACGATCGACTCGCCCGCGTCGAGCTTCATCTCGAGCACGGGCATCGTCGTCCCGATCACCTGGTGGTCCATGGTCACTGCCCTTTCGTCGGGTCGAAGTACGGACGTCCGCCGTCGACGGTGCATCGGCGCATCACGCGATGGGCGGGAAAGTGGTCGGAGAGTGCGCGGTGGTTGGTGCTCGCCTCGTCCCACACCGCGACGTCGCCCTCGCTCCAGCGCCACCGCACGCAGAAGTTCGGGTCCTCGACGTGACGAGTGAGGTAGCCGAGCAGGGCGTCGCTCTCGTCGCGGTGCATCCCGACGATCTGGTCCATGAACCGGCCGGAGACGAACAGCGCCCGTCGGCCGGTGACGGGATGCGTCCGCACGAGCGGGTGCTCGACCGGCGGGAATTCGGCTTTGATGCGCTCCCCGAGCTCCTCGCCGACGGCGCGCGACACGCGCTCGTGGAAGTCGGCGCCGGAGTGGTGGCGCACGGTCAGCCGGCAGCAGAGCTCCTGCATCACGGGCGACAGCGCCTCGTACGCGGCGAAGAGGCTCGACCACATCGTGTCGCCGCCTCGCTCGGGGATCACCTTGGCGTTGAGGATCGCGTACGCCGGCGGTTCGGCGATCCAGGTGACGTCGGTGTGCCAGCCGTCGGCATCGGGCGGGCTGTCGGCGGTGTCCTCGATGGTCGACGACATCGCGGTGCCGCCGAACATCTTGGTGAGGGGGTACTGCCCCACCGGACCGAAGGTCGACGCGAACACGAGCTGCTCGTCCTCGCTCAGGTCCTGGTCGTGGAAGAACAGCACCGAGTGCTCGTGCAGCGCGGCGCGCAGGAGCTGCGCGGTGTCGTCGTCGAGCCGATGGTGGAGGTCGACGCCGTCGACGAGCGCGCCGAGCGCGCCCGCGACCGGGGCGACGGTCGTGGTCAGGGTCGTGGCCATACCGCGGCTCGTTTCTCGACGAACGCCCCCATGCCCTCGGCGATCTCGGCCGACAGCCCGGGGACCATGAACAGGGAGACGTCACCCGGCCGGAGCTGGGCGTTGATGTCGCGCTTGATCGTGGCCCGCGCCAACGGGCCGGTGCTGCGGATCTGCTCGAGGAGCCAGTCGGTGCGGGCGTCGAGCTCGTCGTGGGGGACGACCTCACCCACGAGTCCCATCGCGCCCGCTGCGTCGGCGTCGATCTCGGCCGCGGTGAAGAAGAGGTAGCGGGCGCGCGCGAGCCCCACGACGTCGACCAGCCGCGCCGACATGTGCGGATCAGGCAGGCCGCGCAGCAGCTCGGGGACGCGAAACCGGGCCCGGTCGGACGCGATCGTCACGTCGCAGTGCAACGCGAGGTCGAGCCCGCCGGCGATGCACGCCCCGTTGATCTTCGCGACCCAGAGCTTGCGGCAGCGTTCGATGTGACGGAACGGGAAGTGATCGGTGCCGTCCCACTCGGCGGCGAGTCCTTCGGGGTCCTCGGCGTAGCCGGAGAGGTCGCCACCCGCGCCGAACCACTCGCCGGTGCCGGTGAGGCAGACCGCGTCGAGCTCGGGCTGGCGATCGGCCCAGATCGCGGCCCGCTTCATGCCGCGGTACATGTCCTGGGTGAACGCGTTGCGCTTCTCGACCCGGTCGACGCGCACGTGCAGCACGCGATCGGCGACGTGCGCGACGAGGTGCTTGCTCCCGAGATCGGGAGCGACGAGGCCCTCCCCCATCACTTGACGCGGTAGACGGCGGCCGCGTTGTCGTGCAGCACCTTGCGCACCACGTCGTCGGGGAGTCCGCCGAGCAGCTCTTCGGCGTAGTCGCGCGGACGCTGACCGGGTGTGCGCGGTCCGGGGTGCTGGCACGTGGGGTGCGGGTAGTCGCTCTCGAACAGGATGTTGTCGGGGTACTGCGCGATCGCGTCGAGCGCACCCTGGCGTTCGAACCAGAAGCAGCCGTAGATCTGGCGCCGGAAGTACTCGCTCGGCAGCAGGTCGTACTCGGGGTGCTCGTCGCGCACGCCGCCGTTGCGCCACTGCCAGTCGAACGTCTCGAGCGCGGCGGGGATCCAGCCCACACCCGACTCCACCGACACCAGCTTCAGGTCGGGGAAGCGATGGCACACACCACCGAAGACGAGGTCGGCGATGCAGCGCATGTTGTCCATGAAGATCATCGACGAGACCTTCGCGAAGTTGGTCATCCACCCCATGCCGGCCTCGTCGCCGAACTGCGTGCCCATCGAGCCGCCGCCGACGTGGAAGCTCACCGAGATGCCCGCCTCCTGCGCCGCCGCCCACACCGGGTCCCAGTGCGGGTGCGCGAGGGGCGGTTGCCCGTAGTCCTGCGGCTGGTTGCAGAAGTTCACCGCCCGGTGGCCGAGCTCGATGCCGCGCCGCAGCTCGCTGATCGCGAGGTCGAGGTCCCAGAACGGGATCGCGGTGACCGCGAGGAGTCGCTCGGGGTCGGCGCTGCACCAGTCGTGCAGGAAGTCGTTGTACGCGCGCACGCACTGCGCGACGAGCTCGCGGTCACCGAGGCGCAGGAAGTAGCCGTTGCCGAACCCGCCGACGTTGGGGTAGAGCACCTGGGCGCGGATCCCCTGCTCGTCGAGGAACCCGAGGCGGGCGTCGGCGTCGTACATCGCCACGGGGATCTCGTCGAAGGTCTTCGGGATCGACACCGGCATGACGCCGTCGAAGCCGGCCATCGAGTAGTAGCCCGGGTGCCCGAGACGTTCACCCGCGGCCATCCACACGTCGTTGCCGTCGATGCGCTCGACGTGCGGCACCTGGTCGTGCATCGACGACGGCACCCGTGCGATCCACGTGTCGGGAGGCTCGGTGAGATGGGTGTCGACGTCGATGACGGCGACGCGGTCGAACAGATCAGGCTCGATCGTGCTGGTCATGTCAGAGTCCCAGGGGTCGGGTGCCGATGAGGTCGGACGCCTCGAGCTCGGCGATCTCGTCGTCGGAGAGCCCGAGGTCGGTGAGGATCTCGTGGTTGTGCTCGCCGAGCATCGGCGCCGCACGGCGGAGCCAGCGATCGACGCTGGCGTAGCGGAACGGCAGCGACGGGTAGTCGCGCTCACCGATGATGCGATGGTCGAGCTGCTCGTAGTACCGGCGGGCCACGAACTGCGGGTGCTGCGACGTCCGTCGGGCATCGAAGGCGGGCGCGGCCGGGACGCCGGCGCCGATCAACAGGTCGATCGCCTTGTCGAGATCGATGTCGGCGGCCCATGCGCCGACCTTCTCGTCGAGCAGGTCGTGCGCGGCGCGACGCCCGGCATGGGTGGCGAGCTCGGGGTCCATCGCCCAGTCGGGACGACCCAGCGCGTCGACGAACGCCGCCCACTGGTCGTCGGTCGCGATCGACAGCACCAACCACCGCTCGGGCGTGTCGGTGGCGTAGACGCCCTGCGGAGCTGCCCACGGGCTGCGGCTGCCCTCGCGCGACAGGGGGTTCCCGTAGGCGGTCGACTCCACGATGAGCTCGGCCGAGATGTTGAGCGCGGCTTCGAACATCGTCGACTCGATCAAGGATCCGACGCCGGTCCGGTCGCGCACCTCGAGCGCGACCAGCGCACCCACCAGCGCGTGCATGCCACCGTTCGGGTCACAGGGCCCACGTTGGATGCGCGGCTGGTCGTCGACGTGACCGGTGAGCCACGCCAGACCGGTGACCTGCTCCATGGTCTGCGCGAACCCGGGACGGTCGCGCCAGGGACCGTCGAGACCGAACGCGGGCATGCGCACCATCACCGCGCGCGGGTTGGTCGCGTGCACCACGTCCCAGCCGAGGTCGAACTGGTCGATGACGCGCGGCGTGTAGTTCTCGAGCACGACGTCGGACCGCTCGATCAGCCGGAGCGCGAGCGCGCGGCCATCGGGTCGCGCCAGATCGAGCGTGAGGTCGCGCTTGTTCGTGTTGGAGGTGTGGAACAGCGCGCTGTAGTCCCACCAGTTGTCGCGGTTGGGGCTCACCCCGCTGGTGAAGCGCATTCCGTCGGGCCGGGTGACCGACTCGACGTGGATCACGTCGGCGCCCAGCGCGGCGAGCATCGCCGACGCCGACGGGCCCGCCCACCACGCCGTGAGGTCGACGACGCGCACGCCGGTGAGCGGGAGCTCGACGCCGTGCTCGGCCGGCGCCTTCGGCGGTCGGGCGACCACGCTTCCGGTGTGCTCACCGAGACGCGGCGCGGGACGCGGCGGCGGCGCCCCCTCGCCGTCGATGCGCCAGGAGCGGCGGGGCACCCGGAACGTGCCGGACGGATCGTCGGTCATCGAACCGCGTGCCGCGGCGTGCTCGAGCTCCACGACCGCGGGGCCGTCGCACACCGGGGCCACCGGGATGCGCAGCTCGGCGGCCAGCGCGACGACCTCGGCGGTGGTGTGCTTGGTCGTCCACTCGTGGATGATGGCGTTCCACTCGTCCCAGTTGCCGACCCGGTTGGCGATCGACGCCCAGAAGCCGTCCTCGATGAGGTCGGGGCGCTCGATCATCAGCAGGAAGCTGTCGAACTGCGTGCGCGTGTTGGTGTTGAAGCCGACGTAGCCGTCGGACGTCGGCTCGATCGACGGCGTCTCGAAGCTGCGGCCGGGAGCGTCGGGATTGGGTCGGCCGCGCAGCGCGTCCATGAGGTCGGCGGCCGTCGTGCCGGTGGTGTTCGCCACCTCCGCGATGGAGAGGTCGACCAGCTCGCCAGGACCGCCGCGCCGCACGACCCGGCTCGCGGCGAGGGCGGCGACCGCGGCGTACAAGCCGCTGACCCACTCCATGGTGCGGCCGCCGGCCTGCACCGGCTCACGGTTCGGGCGGCCGCGGACCGCGAGCGCACCGCTCTCGGCCTGGAGCGTGATCTCGGTGGCCGGCCGGTGCGCGTACGGACCCTCGAGGCCGTAGGGCGTGATCGAGACCACGACCAGCTGCGGAAAGCGCTCGTGAAGGGCCGCGGGATCGGCCGCGATCCCCTGCGCGTCGGTGATCAGGATGTCGGCGCCGGCGAGGAGGTCGGCAACATGGTCGAGGTCTTCCGCCACGATCGACCGGTGGCCGAAGTGCAGGAACTGGAAGAGCGCGCCGTCGCCTCCGTCGGCGGGACCGTCCCAGTAGCGGCCGTTGGTCCAGCGGCGGAGCGGGTCGCCCTCGGGCGACTCGACCTTGACCACCTCCGCGCCAGCGTCGCCGAGCAGCTTGGCGCAGTAGCCCCCCGGGATGCCCGAGGAGCAGTCGACCACCTGCAGATCCGTCAGCAGATCCATCACCATGGTCGATTCCGCTCCGGCGTCCCGGCCATCCGGCCACGCCTCCGCTCCATCTCCATTCCGCAAAGGTAACGCCTCGCGCCCGGTGGCGGACCGGGCCCAGGGGTCGAGGCGTGCCGATAGCGTGACCGAGATGCTGAACCGAGTCACCCAATTGCTCGGGGTCGAGCACCCCATCATCCAGGCCCCGATGGGCTACATCGCCCGCGCGCAACTGGCGTCGGCGGTGTCGAACGCGGGTGCACTCGGGATCATCGAGACGTCATCGGGACGCCTCGACGAGGTGCGCGACGAGATCAAGAAGATGCGCGACCTGACCGACAAGCCGTTCGGAGTGAACATCGCGCAGGCGTTCGTGCGCGACCCGAGCATCGTCGAGTTCGTCCACGACCAGGGTGTGCAGTTCGCCACCACGTCGGCCGGCGACCCGCACCGGTTCACCGAGGCGCTCCACGAGGCCGGGATCACCGTGTTCCACGTCGTGCCGAACCTGCACGCCGCGTTGAAGGCGATCGACGCCGGCGTCGACGGCATCGTCGCCGAAGGCGGCGAGGGCGGCGGGTTCAAGAACCAGCGCGACGTCGCGTCGATGGTGCTGCTGCCGCTGGTGTGCTCGCAGGTCGACGTGCCGGTGATCGCGGCGGGCGGAATCTGCGACGGGCGCACCATGGCCGCCGCGTTCGCGCTCGGCGCCGAAGGCGTGCAGATGGGCACGCGCATGGTGTCGGCGGCCGAGTCACCGGTGCACGACAACTACAAGCAGCTCATCGTGGGATCCGCGGAGACCGGTACCGTCATGCTCAACCGGTTCCACAAGCCGGGATTCCGCGTGCTGGCCACGTCGTACAGCGAAGCGCTCGAGCAGACCACCGACCAGGTGCCCATGGCGCCGCTCGACGGTCTGCTGTCGCTGTACTTCGACGGCGATCTCGACGCCGCGTTCGCGTTCGGCGGCCAGGTGGCAGGACGCATCGACACGGTGCGTCCGGTGAAGGAGATCGTCGAGCAGACGATCGAGGAGTTCCACGAGACCGTGCGCGCGCTCGCGGCCGAGTACGCATGAGCGGAGTGCCCGCGAGCCGGCCTACCTCGTCGAGGATGGCCCGGCTCGCAACGAAGCGGTTGCCGACCGAGAAGCGGAGCGGCCCGGTGCGCAGCGCCGAGAGCGGGAGAACATGAGCGCGCTCGACGGGTTGCGCGTCCTCGAGGTGTCCGACGGCATCGCCGGCGCCTACGCGGGCAAGTTGCTGCGCGACCAGGGCGCCGAGGTGGTCAAGGTCGACCGGCCGTCCCGGTTGTCGCGCTGGTCGGCGGCGACCCCCGACGAGCCGACCCACGGCCCGGGTGCGCTCGCCGCGTTCCTCGACCGCGGCAAGACGCGCACCGGCGACGGTACCGGCATGATCGCCGCCGATCTCGTCGTCGTCGACGCGCGCGGCGACGCACCGGAGCGGCGGCCCGACGCGACCCTCGTGGTCGTCGAACCGTTCGGCGCCGACGGCCCGCTGGCGGAGGTGCAGGCGTCGGAGTTCACGTTGCAGGCGTGGTGCGGCTTGATGTCGGGGTGCGGCACGCCGCAGACGCCGCCGTTGCAGATGGGGATCCTCCACGGTCAGTGGGCCGCGGGCGCGGTGGCGGCGATGAGCGCGATCGCGGGTGTGCGCTCCGCTCGCGCCACCGGTGTCGGACCGTCGATCGAGGTGAGCGCGCTCGAGGTGATGGCGGTGGTGCTCAACAACTACCCACCGCTCTACCGCCAGTTCACCGGTTCGGTCTCGTTCATGTCGCGCAGCGGTGACTGGCCCCAGGTCGTCCCCTGCAAGGACGGCTGGATCGGCCTCTGCGTGTTCACGCCGCAGCAGTGGTCCGACTTCGCGGCCATGATCGGTCGCGACGACCTCTCCGCCGACGACCGCCTCAACTCCATGGGCGGCCGGGGGCGCAACCGCGCGTTGGCCGAGTCGGTGGTGCGACCGTGGCTCGAGACGCACACGGTCGACGAGATCTGCGAGCTGGCCGAGCTGTTCCGCGTCCCTGCGACCCCGGTCGGGAACGGGCGTGACGTCCTCACGATGGAGCAGTTCGTCGAACGCGGCGTGTTCGTGGAGCATCCCGAAGGCTTCGTCGCGCCGCGCCCACCGTTCCTGATGTCGGCGTCACCGGTGCGCGCGCTGTCCGAGCCGCCGGTGCCCGTCGAGACCGTGGTCGCGCCGCGCCGGGCAACCGCCGCGCCGGGCACGCCCCCGCTCGCCGGGATCACCGTGCTCGACCTCACCGCGTTCTGGGCCGGTCCCGCGTGCACGCACCAGCTCGCGACCCTCGGCGCCGACGTCATCAAGGTGGAATCACCCACCCGACCCGACGGGATGCGCTTCGCCACCGTGAAGCCGCCCACCGAGCCCGACTGGATGGAGTACGGGCCGACGTTCCATGGCACCAACCCGGGCAAGCGGTCGGTCACGATCGACTTCTCGACGCCCGCCGGGCGCGACCTCGTCCTCCGCCTGGTCGAGCACGCCGACGTCGTGGTGGAGAACTTCACCCCGCGGGTGCTCGGCAACGTCGGGCTCGGCTACGACGAGCTGCGCGCCCGTCGTCCCGACGTGATCCTGCTGCGCATGCCCGCGTTCGGACTCGACGGACCGTGGCGCGACCGTCCGGGGTTCGCCCAGACCACGGAGCAGGCGTCGGGCATCGCGTGGATGACCGGCGAGCGCGGCGGGGAGCCGCTGGTGCGCAGCACGATCGACCCGATCGCGGGCATCCACGGGGCGTTCGCGGTGCTGGCCGCGCTCGAGCACCGCGACCGGACCGGTGAGGGCCAGCTCGTCGAGATGCCGATGGCCGAGGTGGCGCTGAACGTCGCCGCCGAACCGATCGTCACCTGGTCGGCCTATGGCACGCTGCTCGAACGCGCCGGTGATCGGGGCGCGCCCGGCGCACCGCAGGGCGTGTACGCATGCGTCGGCGACGAGCAGTGGGTCGCGCTCTCGGTCACGAACGACGACGAGTGGTGCGCGCTGGTGGAGGTGCTCGGCGACACCTCGTGGGCAGGGGATCCCGACCTCGCCACCGGCGCGGGCCGACGCGCCCGCCACGACGAGATCGACGCGCATCTCGGCGAGTGGTTCGCGACGAGAAACCGCGACGACACCGTCGCCGCGCTGCTCTCGGCGGGACTGCTCGCGGCACCGGTGTGGGACCAGATGATCCAGGACGAGCTGCCGCAGCTCGCCGAGCGCGGGTTCACGCAGTGGCTCGAACACCCGATCGCGGGTCTCGTCGGCTACCCGGGCACCGGGGTGCGCGCCGACACCTTCGACAACGCCTACCGCGCGCCGGCGCCGACCGTCGGGCAGCACACACGCGACGTGCTCGTCGGGCAGCTCGGCCTCACCGACGCCGAGGTCGCCGCCCTTTCGCGTTCCGGCGTCATCTGAGCGGAACATCCCCGCCGAACTGTCGCCGGTTCGTGGTCTGCGGGCCGACTACGTCGTGCGGTGGCGGAGGGGGCCGGCCGGGAGGTTGCCGTCGACGTCGGTGAAGCCGTACTCGTCGGCCAGGTCGCGAGCGGAGACGGCCCGGCCGCTCCAACGGGCGACGTCGGGGTCGGTGGCGAGCGCGACGACGGCCCGGCCCATGAAGCGCGGGGACTCGGACGTGCTCAGGTCGAGGCTGTCGGGGAGGAGGCCCATCGCCGCCCCGACGTCGATGCGCTCGGTGCGCACGAACCCGGGCCACACCGACACCACCGACACCCCGTGCGCCGCGAGCTCGTGCGCGGTGTCGGCGGTGAGGCGGTCGAGCGCGCACTTGCCCACGCCGTACGCGACCTGCCACGCGTACTCCTCGGCACCCGACGAGCTGACGTTGACGACGAGCCCCGACTGCGCCGCGACCATCGCCCGCGCCGCGAACACGCTGGCGACGTAGGCCGAGCGCGTCCCCACGTCGATCATGTCGTCCCAGTTGGAGAGCTCGGCTTCCCAGAACGGCAGCCCCGACGTCAACTGGTCGGTGACGATGAAGGCGTTGTTCACGAGGACGTCGAGACGGCCGTGCTCGGCGAGGACACGGTCGAACAGCGCTTCCACCGCGGCGTCGTCGCGGTGGTCGAGCGCGACCGCGATGCCGACTCCGCCCATGGCGTCGATCTGCTGCGCGGTCGCGCCGATGGTTCCCGGGAGCGGATGATCGGCCTCGCTGATCGAGCGCGCGGTGACGTAGACCGTCGCGCCGGCGGCGCCGAGCTCGAGCGCGATGCCCTTGCCGATCCCCCGGCTCGCGCCGGTGACGATCGCGACCTGGCCCTCCAGAGCCCCGGCCCCGTGCACGCTCGCTTCGCTCACTCGTCCCCCAGCCAGATCCCTACCCGGTGTCCCACGACGTCGTCGAAGTCGTCCGTGTCATCAGCTCCGAGGGGCGAACAACCGCACGTCGGCCACACGCCCGTGTCCGGGTCGGTCGGCGCGCCGATGGCGGCGAAGCTCGCCCACGCGGCGCGCATCCGGGCCGACAACGCCTCGGCCGCCGCCGCGGCCTGATCGCCGTCGGCGCCGACGAACTCGCGCCACGTGCTCACGTCGAAGGTGCCGAACGTGAACGGGAGGTCGAGCGCGTGGCATGCCCGTCGCACCGGCGCCTCCCACGTGAACCGGTAGCGGTACACCGGGTTGCCCCGACAGGCGTGGGCGCGGGCGAGCAGCTCGTTGGGCACGTGCATCTCGAGGTCGGCCACGGCTTCCACCATGTCGTCACCCGCGGCCGTGAACGCGGCGCGCACGCGGGCGGCGTCGGTGATGCCGAGGTTCGCGGCCTTGCCCGCGAGGTAGGGCACCGCGACGTCGGGCGCGAGCGCCGGCACCTGGTCGCGGAAGAGCTCCATCTCGTGTGCGGTCGTGCCGACGACGAGGGGGATCGCGGGAAACGTCGACTCGTGCGCGCGAGCGGTGAGGAGCTCGCCGTCGATCCACGGATGGAAGGGCATCATGCCCACCTTCGCCAGCGCGTCCCCGACGGTCTGGTCCTGCGCGGCCAGCAGCGCGTCGACCGGGGCGGCGCGGAGCTCGTCGATCGACGCGGCGCCGGCCGCGGCGAGGAACGTGTCGGCGACCCACCCGGCGGCATCGGCGTCGAGGGTGCCTGCGGGCGCGCCGCTCTGGAGGATCGCACCCGCGATCGGGAGGTCGGGGTCGGTCGCGAGCAGGTGCGCGATGCATCCCGAGCCTGCCGACTCACCCATGAGGACGATGCGTTCGGGGTCGCCGCCGAACGCACCGACGTTCGCGCGCAGCCAGTCGACCGCGGCGCGCAGGTCGCGCAGCGGCAGGTTCGACGGCACGCCGTCGGTGGCGAGCCAGCCGAGCGCGCCGAGGCGGTAGTTGAGTCCGACGACGACGATGTCGTGGGCGGCGAGGTGGGCGCCGTCGTAGAGCGGGAGCGACGCGCCCCCGATGCGGTAGCTGCCACCAGGGATCCAGACCAGCACCGGACGCGCGCCGTCAAGTCCTTTCGAAGCACCGGCGGAAATGCAGATCTCGGCGGTGAGGCAGTCTTCGGTCTGCGCGTCGGGGATCATCCCGGGAACGAGGTCGAGGCCGCCGACGGTCTGCGGCGGCGCGGCGCCCGGACGCGTCGCGTCGAACGGCTCGGTCCACGTGACCGGCGCGGGTGCCCCCCACCGTTCGGCGCGCGCGTACGGGACTCCACCGAAGCGCAGCACGCCACCATCTCGCAGCAGGCTGTCGTCGCGCCGTCCGAGCACCGGGCCCGAGGGTGTGTCGGCAGTGATCGTCGCGTCAGTAGGCATTGGGATCGCGCTGCACTTCGACGGGCACCGGGTGACGGAACAGGTGCGCGGCGTTCTCCCACGTGACCTGGGCGACCTCGCGATCGGAGAGTCCCGCGAGCTGCGCGGCGAGGCGCTCCTGCGTGCGGGGCCAGGTGGAGTCGGCGTGCGGGTAGTCGGACTCCACCAGGATGTTCTCGACGCCGATGACGTCACGCTGCACGAACGCCGACGGATCGTCGATCGCACACACCCAGAAGTTGCGCCGGAACGTGTCGGCCGGGCTCAGCTCGACGTCGTTCCACGTCCCGTACATCGAGTCGTACTTGCGCACGTGTTCGAGTCGGTCGAGCAGCCCGGCGACCCAACCGATGCCACCTTCGGACATGCAGAGCTTGATGTCGGGGAAGCGAACGGGGATGCGGGAGTAGAGCCAGTCGACCGCAGCGAACATCGCGTAGCCGAAGAACAGGACACCGATGGTGTCGGACGGCGCGTCGGGCGACGTCTGCGGCGATGTCCCCGACGATCCGACGTGCAGGCACACCACCGTGCCCGTCTCCTCGCACGCGGCCATGAGCGGATCCCAGTGCCCGGTGTGCAACGAGGGCAACCCGAGCATGTGCGGCGCCTCGGAGAACGTCATGGCGGTGAACCCACGTTCGGCGTTGCGCCGCACCTCCTCCGCGCCCACCTCCGGATCGAGCAGGTACGGGATCTGCAGCGGGATCATGCGCCCCGGCGCGTAGCCCACCCAGTCCTCGAGCACCCAGTCGTTCCACGCCCGCACGCTGGCGAGCGCGAGGTCGGGATCGTCGGTGAGCTGCTGGAGCCGTTGCCCGGCGAAGCCGGGGAGGAACGACGGGAAGCAGAGCGACGCGTACACGCCGTTGACGTCCATGTCGGCGATGCGCGCCGCGATGTCCCATGCCCCCCGACGCATCTGGTCGAAGCGGGTGGGCTCGAAGCTGTACTCGCTCACCGGGCGGCCGACGACGGCGTTGAAGCCGACGTTGGGCAGCTCCTGCCCCTCGTAGACCCAGGCCTCGCTGCCGTCGTCACGCTCGACGACCTTCGGCGCGCGGTCGGCGTACCGCGCCGGCATGCGGCCCTCGAACGCGTCGGGCGGTTCGACGATGTGGTCGTCGACGGAGATCACGGTGTAGCGGCGGTCGGCGCGTGCAGGCTCGGGCAACCACGTGACCTGACCGGCCTGGGCGGTCGTGAACCCCTGCTTGGCCTGCAGCTCCTCGAGCGGGATCGCCATCGCTCCGCCTCCCTACGCCAAACCGACTAGTCGAGGACTTCGGGTTCGTCGCGCACGAGCGCG
>DASUAS010000011.1:0-3755 GCA_035763625.1 Acidimicrobiia bacterium | reverse complement strand
AGACCACACCGCCGGCGACCGCACCGCCGGCGACATCGCCACCGGTCGACACCACGCCGGTGACCGAACCGGTCACGCCGCCGACCACAGCGTCGTCCAGCACCACCACCAGCACACCGGGAGGCGCGACCGCGACCCACTGATCCGCGAGGGGTCGTCGGTAGGCTGCCCGGCCATGACCGACCAGCTCCCGGCGGCGGCCGCGGCCGTCGACTGCGCGGCCGACGTCGTCGCGTCCGCCACCTCGCACCTGGCGCGCGCGGCGACCGTCGACGGGCGGATCTCGGTGGCGAAGCTCGACGAGCACCAGGTGCTCGGCTACGACCTCGCGCATTCGGCGAGCGCGGTCGAGGCCGCCCGGGTGATGCTCGCCTACGCGGAGCACGGCGAGGTCGAGTCGCTGCTGGCGCGGGCGTTCGTCGCCGACGCGGTCGCCGACCTCGGTACCAAGCTGCTCGGCCGCGAGGCGACATGGGGTGTCGACGCCTCGCTGCTCGCCGACGCGCTCCCGTTCGTCGAGGCCCACCGCACCCCCGAGTTCCTGGAATCGGTGGCGGCCACGCTCGGACGCAGCGGCACCGGCCCCAGCCACCTCCCCGACGACTTCCAGCTCGCCGCAGAGACGTTCCACCGCTTCGCCGAGGACAAGATCCGTCCCGTCGCCGAGCACGTGCACCGCACCAACGCCGACATCCCCGAGGACGTCATCCGCGGGCTGGCCGAGATCGGCGGGTTCGGGCTGTCGGTGCCGGAGGAGTACGGCGGCGACGCCGCAGGCGGCGAGGCCGACTACCTGGGCATGGTCGTCGCCACCGAGGAGCTCTCGTGGGGATCGCTCGGGGTGGGCGGGTCGCTCATCACCCGACCCGAGATCCTCACCCGCGCCATCGTCACCGGCGGGACCGACGCGCAGAAGCAGCGGTGGTTGCCGCGCATCGCGAGCGGTGAGCTGATGGTGGGCGTCATGGTCACCGAACCCGACTACGGCTCCGACGTCGCCGGCGTCGCCACCAGCGCGACCGCGGTCGACGGCGGGTACGTGATCAACGGTGTGAAGACGTGGGCGACGTTCGCCGGGCGCGCCAACGCGCTCATGCTGCTGGCGCGCACCGACCCGGACCGCACGAAGACGCACCGGGGCCTGTCGTTGTTCGTGGTGGAGAAGGACGCGGTGCCCGGGCACTCCTTCGCGCTCGAGCAGCCTGGCGGCGGGAAGGTCGAAGGTCGGGCCATCGACACGCTCGGCTACCGCGGCATGCACTCCTACGAGGTGTCGTTCTCCGACTGGTTCGTCCCCGCCGAGAACCTCGTCGGTGAGGCGGGAGGTCTCGGCAAGGGCTTCTACCTCCAGATGGAAGGGTTCGAGAACGGCCGGCTGCAGACCGCGGCGCGCGCGGTCGGGCTCATGCAGGCCGCGTTCGAAGCCGGGCTCGAATACGCGACCGAGCGTCGCGTGTTCGGCAAGCCGGTGTTCGACTACCAGCTCAGCCGGGTGAAGCTGGCGCGGATGGCGGCGCTCATCTGCGCGGGCCGCCAGTTCGCCTACGACGTCGCGAGGCGCATGGGCCGCGGGGAGGGCACGCTCTCGGCGTCGATGGTCAAGGCCTACGTGTGCCGATCCGCCGAATGGGTGACCCGCGAAGCGATGCAGCTGCACGGCGGGATGGGCTACGCCGAGGAGTTCCCCGTCTCCCGCTACTTCGTCGACGCCCGCGTCTTGTCGATCTTCGAAGGCGCCGACGAGACGCTCTGCCTCCGGGTCATCGCCCGTCGCCTCGCCGAGCAGGCGCTCGCGGGCCAGTAGCAACCAGCCCGACCGCTCGGGCGTCGAGGAGGTGTGGACCTCCCCGTCGAACTGGGGCCCTGCTCGAACGGCGAGTACGACCCGGCGCCACTCACGCCGGTGGCACGCGCGGCACGACGTCGCGCCCGCCTCGACTGCGACGACAACGCGCGCCGCACCGGCATGTCGCGGCGACGGTTCCTCCGGTCGGTGTGCGGCGTGGCGACCACCCTGCTCGCGATCAACGCGTGCTCGGAGGCGTCGACGCGCGACGCGGCGCGCCGGAAGCCGGGCGGCACGTTCTCGGTGCCGACGACCGCGGCGGTCGATCCCGACGCCGCGCGCGCCGCGCTGGCGGGCGAGGAGTTCGTGTTCGACGTGCAGGGGCACTTCCTCGAATATGGCGGACACGAAGACTCGGGGTCACTCCAGGGCCGCGAGTTCTGGACCGGCTTCCCCCAGCAGCAGTGCGGCGAGGCCGACCCGCGGGTGTGCTTCTCGGTCGACCACTTCATGGAAGAGGTGTTCCTCCGCAGCGACACCTCGATGATCGCCCTCTCGGCGCTGCCGATCGCACCCGAGGGCAGCCCGATGTCGGCCGCGGCCATGGACCACGCCCGCCGGCTCGCCGACGCCGCCTGTCACGACGAGCGCATCCTGCTGCACGCCCAGGCGCTGCCGAACGTCGGTGACCTCCAGGCGAACCTCGACGCGATGAGCGAGGCCGTCGCCCGCTCCCCGATCGTGTGCTGGAAGGTGTTCACCAACTTCCCCGACCTGTACGACGGTTCGGGCAACGCGTGGCGTCTCGACGACGGTGATCCCGCGCTCGCGCGCGTCGGCGACGCCTTCCTCCGCCATGCCGTCGAGCTGGGCGTGCCGACCGTCGCCGCGCACAAGGGCTTGTCGACCACGCTCGGGTACTCGTCGCCGTTCGCGTCGCCAGTCGACGTCGGGCCCGCGGCGCGAGCGCACGGGGACGTGCGCTTCCTCGTGTACCACTCGGGGTTCGAGGCGGACGTCGCCGAGGGTCCCTTCGACCCGACCACGGCCGACCGCGGCGTCAACCGGTTGCTCGCGAGCATGCAGGCCGCGGGGATCGGGCCGAACCAGAACGTGTACGCGGAGCTCGGCACGACGTGGTGGTCGCTGCTCGCGCGACCCGACGAAGCCGCGCACCTGCTCGGCAAGCTCCTCGTGCACGTCGGTGAGGACAACGTGCTCTGGGGCACCGACGCGGTGTTCTACGGCTCACCGCAAGGTCAGATCCAGGCGCTGCGCGCCTTCCAGATCTCCGAGCAGTTCCAGGAGCAGTTCGGATACCCGGCCCTCACCGACGAGATCAAGCGCAAGATCCTGGGGCTCAACGCGCTCCAGCTGCACGACGTCGACCCGGTGACGGTGCCGTGCACGTTCACCCGCGACGACCTCGAGCAGCTGCGGATGACGATCCCGGTGTCCGCCGAGCGGCGCGGCCCACGGACCCCGAGCGAGCTGCGCGCGTTCGTGGCGCGCGAGCGCGCCGAGCACGGCGTGTGACTACTGGCCCGCGCGCCGCGCCTACTCGCCCGCGCGCCGCGCCTACTCGCCCGCGCTCCGCGCCATCCCGGCACGCTCGCCCCGGCTGACGAACTTCAACGCCATCTTCCGACTGGCTTCGTCGATCATCTCGTCGCCGAACATCACCGCGCCGCGCCGGTCGCCCTCGGTGGTGGCCTTCTCGTAGGCCTCGAGGATGTCGAACGCCCGGTCGAACTGCTCCTGGGTGGGGGTGAACACCTCGTTGATGACCGCCACCTGATCGGGGTGCAGCGCCCACTTGCCGTCGTAGCCGAGGATCCGCGTGCGCATCGCGTAGTCACGCAGCGCGTCGACTTCCTTGATCTTGAGGAACGGACCGTCGATCACCTGCAGCCCGTTGGCGCGTCCGGCCATGAGGATCTTCGCGAACACGTAGTGGAAGTGGTCACCG
>DASUAS010000010.1:0-13551 GCA_035763625.1 Acidimicrobiia bacterium | reverse complement strand
TGAGCCGCGAGGACGTCGCGGTGTGCGCGGCCGGCATGCTCCTCGGCCGTCCGGTGAAGTGGGTCGAGGACCGCGTCGAGAACCTGCAGGCGGCCGGACAGGCGCGTGAGGAGCGGTTCGACGTCGAGGCCGCCTACGACGACGACGGCGCGGTGCGCGCGGTGCGCGTCGACATGGTGTACGACCAGGGTGCCTACCAACTCACGACGCTGCCACCCACGATCTTCCCGACCATCGTGCGGGTGCTGGTCCCCGGCGCGTACCGGCTGCGCGACCTGGAGTTCCGCGTCCGGGTGGTCGCCACCAACAAGGCGACCTACGTCGCCTACCGCGGCCCGTGGGAGGCCGAGACGTTCGTGCGCGAGCGCATGCTCGACGAGATCGCGGCCGACGTCGGCATCGGGCCCGAGACGGTGCGCGAACGCAACCTCCTCGCCACCGACGAGCTCCCGACGCGCCTCGTCACCGACGTGTCGTTCGAGCACGTGACCGCACGGCAGACGTTCACGACCGCGATGGCACTCGCCGACCTCGACGCATTCCGCCGTGCGCAGCGCGCGGCGCGCCTGGAACACGGCCGCCTGCTCGGGTTCGGTCTCGCCACGTTCGTCGAGCCGTCACCCGGTCCGCCCGACTACACGCAGGCGCTCGGCGCGGGCGCGGCGCCCCGCAGCGCGCAACGCGCCACCGCGCGGCTCGAGCCCGACGGCTCGCTCACCGTGTTCACCAGCCAGTCGCCGCACGGGCAGGGTCACCACACCACGTTGGCGCAGCTCGCGGCCGACGAGCTCGGCGTGCCGTTCGACGGCGTGCGCATCGTGAGCGGTGACACCCAGGTCACGCCGTTCAACCTCGTGGGCACCGGCGGGAGCCGAGCCGCGACGCTCGCCAGCGGCGCAGTCATCGGCGTGGTCGCCGACGTGCGCCGGCAGGTCGTGCGGCTGGCCGCCCACCTGCTCGAAGCCGCGGACGACGACGTCGAGATCGTCGACGGGGTCGTGTCGGTGCGGGGGGTGCCCGCGTCGGCGCGGCCGCTCGCGGAGGTGGCTGCGGTCGCGTACCGGAACACCGCGCTGCTGCCGCCCGACGTCACCCCCGGAATCGACGCCAGCTACGACTTCGCCATCCCCGAAGGGGGCTGGTCGCAGGCGACGCACTGCTGTTGGGTCGACGTCGATCCGCACACCGGCCGCGTGCACATCGACCGCTACCTGGTGGTCGAAGACTGCGGCGAGCTGATCAACCCGACGATCGTCGAGGGCCAGATCGCCGGCGGCGTGGCCCAGGGCATCGCCGGCGTGCTGTTCGAGCGCGCCGAGTACGACCGGCAGGGCCAGCTGCTCACGTCGACGTTCGCCGACTACCTGCTCCCGACCTGCGCCGAGATCCCGCCGATCGAGATCCACCACCTCGAGTCGCCGCCACAGGGCCCGATCGACTTCCGCGGCGTGGGGGAGGGCGGTGCGATCGGGGCTCCCGCCGCGCTGTGCAACGCGATCGCCGACGCCGTCCGCCCGCTCGGCGCCACCGTGCTCGAGCAGCACCTCCCCCCGACCCGCATCCTCGAGCTCCTCGGCGCCATCTGAACGCCCCACCCCTGCACGCCTACCCGGAGGGAACCGGCGTCAGTCGGGCGGAACCATTCCGCCGTACTGACGCGGGAACGCCTGGGTGGGGTCAGATCACTCCGAGGTCGCGGGCCCAGGCGAGGTTCTTGCGGGCCGAGCCCACGTGCGCGATGTGCACGACGTGGGCCTCGCCCTGGCGCGGGTCGCCGTGGCGGATCGGTCCGAGGTTGACCCGCTCGGCCTCGGCGGCGAGCTCGTCGAGCTCGCGCCAGTACGCGATCTCCTCCGCGGTCGGTGTGAACACCTCGTGCACCAGCGGGACGTGCTCGGCGCTGCCCAGCATCATCCCGTAGTAGCCGAGGTTGCGCAGCCCGGTCGCGAACGAGCGCAAGCCGTCGAGGTCGTCGAGCGCACCGCCCCACATGCCGCTGATCGGATAGCGGATGCCGGCCGCCTTGGCGTCGACCAGCACCTTCGAGCGCAGGAACAGCGTCTCCTCGCCCTCAGCGGTCCAGCGGTAGCCGAGCGCCTGGTGGATGTCACCGAAGCGCGACAGCGCGCCACCCATGTGCGACACGCGCGGTGACGCGGTCGCGATCTCGTAGGCGAGGCGGATGGCCTCCGCCGTCTCGAGGATCGGGTAGATGGCGAGCTGACCCGACGGCAGGTCGAAGTCGACCTCGGTACAGGTGAGCAGCGCATCGAGCATGTGCACGTCAGCCGGCGACAAGATCTTCGGGAGCAACACGCCCGCCAATCCCGGCCCTGCGACCGCGCGCAGATCCTTGAGCGTCTGACCCGTCGACGGTGGTTGCACGCGTGCGAACACGAGCGGCAGCTCGCCCGGGACCAGCGAGTCGAAGAACTCCCGCGCCACCTTGCGACCGCGCTCACGCTCCGACTCCGGGTACGGCGTCTGCGGCTCCTCGAGGTCGACGACCATCGAGTCGGCCCCCGACGCGTGCGTCGCCGCCAGCGCGTCGGCGTCGTCACCAGGGGCGAACACCACCGAACGCAGCGGACGGGCGTCGTCGCGGTTCATGCCCACACCTCCCCCACTTCGGTCAGCGCCTGGACGGCCGCGGCTTCGCACACCGTGCCCTCGAAGAACCTCGGGTTCGGCCCCGCGTGCAGTCGCACCGGGTTCACGAACGTGAGGTCGCGGAAGTCGGTGTCGGTGATCACACCGTGCTCGACCAGCTCGAACGCCTCCGCCACCGGTTCGGTCATGTCGCGCACGTCCCAGTGCGAGATGTCGGAGCCGAGCACCGGCCGCAGTCGGGTGCCGAGCGGGTTGACGTCGTCGCGGAACGCCCACGCCACCAACGGGTCGTCGGCCTCGCATCCGAAGTAGAAGTTGGGCTCGAACCGGGTCCGCAGGTCGTCGACGGTGTCGATGCCGACGGCGGCGAACTCGTCGACCTGCGCCGGGCGCGCCGCGGGCCGGGTGAAGTACCCGCGCAGCTCGTCGAGACGGCCGGTCACGTCGTCGTCGCCGTACTTGGTGAAGTACGCGAGCAGCTCGTCGACGTCGAGGCGGTCGGGGTCGAGCTCGTTGATGGCGTCGCGGTTGCGCTTCTCCCAGTGGCCGACCAGCGACGAGAACAGCGCGCACGCCCACGCGACACCGCCCTCCAGGAACCCGATGCGCAGTTCGGGGAAGCGGCGCGTGACGCCGGAGAGGAACAACGACTTGCACAGCGACTCGTGCGCGGCTGCCAGGCCGTTCACGTGGTTGTACACGTAGTTCGAGATCGACCGCGTCACGCGGTGGTGCTGCAGCGCGCTGTGCACGACCGGCGCGACGCCGAGCTCCACGCACGTCGCCCACAGGGGGTCGTAGTCGTGGTCGCTGTCGAGCCCGAACATGTCGAGGCGGTATCCCCCGGCCTCGATCGGGCGGCGCGCGTACCCGGCCATCAACACCGACTTCGCGCCCAGCTCCTTCACCGCGTACTCGACTTCGGCGACGGCCTGCGCGGGGGTGTTCATCGGGATGAGGGCACCGACGGTGCAGCGGTCCCGGTAGGGCTCGAACAAGCGCTGGTGGTAGCGGTTCACCGCCCGGCAGAGCACCGACGACAGCTCCTCGTCGGCCACCTCGAAGTAGCCCAGCGCCATCGACGGGTAGAGGATCGTGAAGTCGATGCCGATCTCGTCGAGTCGTTCGTAGAGCAACGCCGGGAGGTGCGACGTGGCGCGGTCGCGGACGCCCGCGGTCTGCCAGCCCCACCACGACGGCATGGCCTTCCACTCGCGACGCACTTCGGGATCACCCCGGTCGGCCAGGCTCGACGACGTGTCGAACGAGTTCGCGGTGGTGAGGAACCGCTCGCGCAGCGCGCCCCCGCCCACCTCCTCCACGTAGCTGATGACCTCGTCCTGCAGCAGCGGGCCCAGCTCCACGAAGTGACCGTCGGCATCGATGATCGGATGGTCGACCTGGGTCCGGATCCGCGCCGCCTGGGTGGGTGTCGTCGTCATCCGCACTCCTCCTCGCTTCGCGGTCGTTCGCCCGGCACACTACGGCGCGGCGTAGTAGAAGGAACCGGGTGCAGCCCGATCCCGCCGTCGCCGCGGCATACCGTGCCGCCGGCTGGTGGGGTGACACCACCGTCGGCGACGTGGTCGAGCGCTGGGCCACGGCGCGGCCAGCAGCGGACGCGCTGGTGGCCGACGGCCGTCGCGCCACCTGGGCCGACTACCACGCGCGCGCCACCGCGCTGGCGGGTGTGCTCGCCGGCGCCGGACTCGCCCGCGGCAGCCGGGTCGCGGTGTTGCTGCCCGACGGCGTCGCCGTCCACGTGGCGTTCGTCGCCTGCGAGCGAGCGGGTCTGACGATCGTCGGCCTCGGCCATCGGGCCGGCGACGACGAGATCCGCCACCTGCTCACCCTCACCCGCGCCGACGCCCTGGTGACGCTGGCCGAGCACCGCGGCCGACCGACCACCGAGCTCGTCGCCGCGCTGCAGAACGTCGGATGCCCCGTCCGCCACCACCTCGTCGTGGACGTCGACGGTGTCGTCGTCGACCAGGACGCGCCGGGCGCCGATCTCACCCGCCGCGCCTACGGACCCGACGACCTGTTCCTGATCAATTCGACGTCGGGCACCACCGGCATGCCGAAGTGCGTGGTGCACACGCAGAACCGCTGGATGTACTTCCACCAGCTCGCCGCCGAGGCCGGCGACATGACCGGCGACGACGTCTTCCTCAGCGCCATCCCCGCGCCGTTCGGGTTCGGGATCTGGACCGCGCACGTCACGCCCGCGGTGCTCGGTGCGCCCACCGTCGTGCACGAGCGCTTTGACGCCGACGACACGATCCGTGCCATCGAGCGCGAGCGCGTCACCGTCCTCGCGTGCGTGAGCACGCAGTTCCTCCTGATGCTCAAGTCACCGATCGTCGAGCAGCACGACCTGTCGTCGCTGCGCTGCATGTTCACGGGCGGGGAAGCCGTGCCCGAAGCGCGCGCGGCGCGCTTCGAGGACGTCACGGGCGCGCGCGTCCTGCAGTTCTACGGCTCCAACGAGACCGGCGCGCTCAGCCGCACCACCATGCGCGACGACCGTGAGCATCGCCTGCAGACCGCGGGTCGCCTCATCGTCGACATGCACGTCCGCCTGCTCGACGACAACGGTCGCGACATCACCACACCCGACACACCGGGCCATCCGGTGTGCAAGGGGCCCGCCACCTGCCTCGGATACCTCGACGACGCGCGCGCCAACGACGAGTTGTTCACGGCGGACGGCTGGATGCGCATCGGTGATCTCTGCACGATCGACGGCGACGGCTACCTGCGCGTCGTCGGACGCACTTCCGACATCATCATCCGAGGCGGCAAGAACATCAGCGCCCCCGCGGTGGAGGCGGAGGTGGCGCAGCACTCCGACGTCGCGCTCGCGGCCGCGGTGGCGATGCCCGACGAGGTCTTCGGCGAGCGGGTGTGCATCTACGTGGAGCTCGAACCCAACGCCGAGCTCGACCTCGACGCGCTCGTCGCCTTTCTCCGCGACCGTGGCGTCTCGCCCGAGTGGTTCCCGGAACGATTGGTCGTCGTCGACTCGCTTCCCCGCGCCTCCGGCGGCAAGGTCGCCAAGGGCGAGCTCCGGGCCGACATCCGCCGCCGTCTCGGCGTGGAAGCATGACCGCGATGGAGTTCACACCCCTCCCCCAGACCGCGGCCTGGCGCCACGTCGACGCACGCGACGGATTCGAGAGCGTGTTCCTCCGCGACGTGGCCTCGGGTCACGTGATCGACGGGCACACCGCGGCGATCGAGGACGGTGTCATCTGGGCGGTGCACTACACGATCGAGGTCGACGAGCAGTGGGTCACGCAGCACTGCCGGGCGTGGAGCTGGTCGGAGCACGGTGAGCGCGAGGTGCAGCTCAGCCGTGATGCAGCCGGCCGGTGGCGGGTCGACGGCGTGCTCGCCCCCGAGCTCGACGGCTGTCTCGACGTCGACCTGGAGTCGTCGGCGTGCACGAACATGCTCCCGGTCCGGCGCGCCCGGCTCGCGCCGCACCGGTCGATGGCAGCGCCGGCCGCGTACCTGCGCGCACCCACCCTGACCATCGAGCGGCTCGAGCAGCGGTACCTGCGGCTGTCGAGCGACGACGACGCCTTCGCCTTCGAGTACCGATCACCCCGCTTCGGCGTCGAGTGCGAGCTGCGGTTCGCGGTCGACGGCCTCGTCATCGACTACCCCGGTATCGCCACCCGCGTCACGTAGCCGCCGCTCTCGACGCGATCGCCACGACCTCGCTCAGCGGCCACGCTCCAACGAGAACTCGAGCACCTGCGTGAGGCGGATGTTGTTGCCCGAAGGGTCGCGGAACGAGGTGTCGATCCCGTACGGCTGCTCCGTCGGCGGGTCGTTGAACTCGACCCCGCGCGCCGAGAGATCGTCGTACGCCGCCTGGCAGTCGTCCGTCTCGAGGAACAGCGTCCCGCCGGCTCCTTTGGCCACCAGGTCCGCGAGTCGCTCGCTCGTCGTGGCGTCGAGCATCGGTGGTCGGGGGACCGGCATCAGGACCAGGCCGACGTCACCGCCGGGCGGGCCGACGACCAACCAGCGGAAGCCCCACTCCTCCATCGACACGTCGGAGCGGACCTCCCATCCGAGGGTGCGGGTGTAGAAGGCGAGCGCTTCGTCCTGGTCGTGCACCCAGAACTGCGCGTTGGCGATGGTGATCATGAACGGACCTCCGTCGGGGTGTGCAGTCAACGACTCGACGGTACGGCGACCCCTGGAATCCCGGCTTCTCGAAACGTGCGGTTCGCGCGACGCCCGTACGCCTGGGCGACGCAGGTCGGGACGCGCACGAGGCGGCGCGCGGACGGGAACGACGATCGGTACGCGCCCGGTGACATGCCGTAGATCCGAGCGAAGCTCGTGGTGAACGAGCCGAGACTGCCCAACCCGACCGCGAAGCAGATCTCGGTGACCGGTCGGTCGGTGTTGCGGAGCAGCGCCGCCGCACGCTCGAGCCGTCGGGTGAGCAGGTAGGTGTGCGGCGACTCCCCGAAGGCGCGCTTGAACTCACGGCTGAAGTGAGCCCGCGACATCCCGGCCTCGTGCGCGAGGTCAGCCACGGTCAACGGTTCGAAGTACCGGCTGTCGGCCAGGTCCTTGGCGCGCAACAGGTGCCGGGCTGACGGAGTCATCGGCTGATCAGTCTCGCGCTGCCGCCTTCCAAGCACGGATCCTGGCCGGACGATGTCTTCCGAGACGAGACAGAGGGCACTCGGGCACCTCCTGAGCTGTCGATCGGGTCATGTCGTCAGTCGTTCGATGCAGCTGTCGGTACATGATGATGCAGTCGCGTGCCTCTGGATCTACATCGAGGTCCAGAAAACCACGGCGTCATGCGGGTGCGCGCGCGACGAGGTCGCGCGTCAGCTCCGCGGCCGACGCCGCGCCGCAGAACGCCAGCGCGGCCTCGAACTCGGTGCCGAGCAGCGTGAGGACCGCCGACGCGCCGGCGGCGCCGTCGACGCACAGACCCCAGAGCACCGGCCGCCCCACCATGACCGCACGCGCGCCGAGCGAGAGCGCCTTCACCACGTCGACGCCGGTGCGGATCCCGCCGTCGACGTACACCTCGGCCCGACCGGCGACCGATTCGACGACCTCCGGCAAGACGTCCGCGGTCGCGGCGATGCCGTCGAGCACCCGACCGCCGTGGTTCGACACCGCGATCGCGGCGGCGCCGGCATCGACCGCCCGGGCCGCGTCGTCGCCCCGCAACAGCCCCTTCACCACCACCGGCAGTCCGCTCCACTGGCCGAACGACGCGAGGTCGTCGAACGTGATCGACGGATCGAAGTCGGTGACCAGGCGCATGATGTCGGAGCTGTCGGCGTCGTCCTCGGCCGCGAGGTTCGGATAGCGCATCCACTCGGGCGGGACGAGCCGGCCCGCCGACGCGCTGGCGATGCCCCGGCCGACCGCGGCGCCGTCGACCGAGGCGACGATCGCGCCGTAGCCGGCGGCCGCGGCCCGTTCGGCCAGCGCGCGGGTACGACCGCGGTCACGCAGCATGTACATCTGGGCCCACCGGGTGCCGTCGGGCGCGACGGCGACGACGTCCTCCACCGAGTGCGTCGCCGCCATCGACACGACGAACACGGTGCCCACATCGGCCACCGCGCGCGCAGTCGCGAGCTCACCGTCGACCGCGAAGAATCGGTGCATCGCGGTGGGCGCCACGAGGATCGGCCACGTGACCCGAGCGCCGAGCACCGTCGTCGACAGGTCGACGGTCGACACGTCGCGGAGGACGTGCGGCAGCAGGACCCAGTGCGACCACGCGGCGAGGTTCGCGTGAGCAGTCGTGTCGGCACCGCTCCCGCGCTCCAGGTACTCCCACGCCGCCGGGTCGGTGACGTTGCGCGCCGCGGCCTCCCAGTCGCGCAGGTTCAGCAGCGTGTCGTTCATCGCACGCATGATGCTCTCGGCTCGCGCGCGCGGCAACCGAGTAGTGGCAAGATGGACCCGTGCACGTCGTGCAGTGGGTCCGCCGGGTCATGGAAGCCGACGATGGATACGAGCCGGATCCGGCGCGGGTGGTCGAGGTCGCGAACGTCGGGCCCTCGGTCGGAGGTTTCCTCGTGCAGCAGCTGTGGCAGGCGGGCATCCGTGCCGAGCTGGCGGAGCGCTACCCCACCTACGGCGGAGTGCTGCGCTTCTCGATCTTCTGCCTCGAAGCGGATCGGGAGCGCGCGGTCGAGATCATCGACGCCGCGCTCGCCAAGCAGCGCAGCTGACGGCAGGCGTCGCCGCCGTCAGGTGACCGCGTCGGACGCGCCGCCGTCGATGCGCAGGTGCGCGCCGTTCACGTGCCACGCCGGTTCGCTCACCACGAACGTCACGAAGCGACCGATGTCGTCGGGGGTGGGCACACGCCCGGTCGGGTTCGCCATGCGTCCCTCCTGGATCAGCTCCTGCACGTGGTCCCAGTCGGTGCCCCGGCCGGCCCGCCGGGCGCGCTCGGCGTAGCTCGCCACCACCTCCGCGGTGGCGATGATGCCGGGGCTCACGCAGTTCACCGTGATGCCGGTGCCGGCGAGGTGCTTCGCCAGCCCGACCGCCATCGACGGCAGCGCGCCCTTGGCGGTGTAGTACTCGGGGATCGTGTCACCTGGGCGCGTCGCCCCGATCGTCGCCATGAGCACCACCCGACCCCAGCCGGCCGCGCGCATGTCGGGCAGGAACGCCTGCGTCACCCGGAACGCGCTCACCACGTTCACGTCGTAGCTGCCGTGCCACGACGCGGTGTCGGCGGCGTCCCAGTCGCTGGCATGGTCGGTGTTCCCGAAGTTGTTCACGACGATGTCGACGTGGTCGACCTGCGCGCGCACGTCGGCGACCATCGCCGCGGTGCCATCCTCGGTGCGGACGTCTCCGACGACGACCAGCGCACGTCCGCCGGCGGCCCGGACCGCGGCCGCGACGTCATCCGCCGGCCCCGGCGCCAACCCGTGCACGAGCACGGTGGCGCCCTCACCCGCCAGCGAGCGAGCGATGCCGACGCCGGTGCCCCGGTACGAGCCGGTCACCAGCGCCACCTTGTCCGTCAGTCCCAGGTCCACCCGTCACACCCTCCGTGCCGCTCACCGCGGGGCTGCGGCGCCGTACCGAGCTTCGTCCACTTCGGGCCCCCACGCTGCCAACCCGAACCTAGATGGACTGGCGGTAGCCGAAGAACTCGTGGTCCTGGTTGTATCCGCCATAGCCGCCGCCGATGTCGGCGAAGTCGGCGACGAACTCCACACCCTTGATCCACTTCACCTGCTTGAAGCCGAGCTGGGTCTCGTTGCGCAGTCGCAGCGGGGCGCCGTGGCCGAAGGACAGCGGTTCGCCGTTCATGTCGTACGCCAGCATCGTGAGGTGGTAGCTCATCTGCTCGATGGGGTGCGCGTCGTAGTACGCACCCGCGTCGGCACCGTCACCGAGTGAGTAGAAGACGACCCACTTCGCGGCGGACGTCGGCTGCACCAGATCCATGATCGTCCGCATCGACACGCCGCCCCACTTGGCCACCCCCGACCAACCCTGGATGCAGAAGTGCTGCGTGATCTGCTCGTGGTACGGGAGCGCACGCAAGTCAGCGAGGCTGAGGTCGACCGGATTGGCGACGAGCCCGGTGACACGCAGCCGGTAGTCGACGAAGTCACCGTCGAACAGTGCCTTGTACTCGTCGGAATCGGGATACCGGCCGTTGTGCCAGAAGTACGGAGAGATGTCCTTCTCCGTGTACTCACCCGGCGTCGAATCCACATGTTCGAAGAGCCGCTGCGCGGGGCCGATCAGCGCGAATCCGACCCGTTGCACCACGCGTGGATGGCGCAGCGTGAACGGTGTCGCCGCAACCCAGGCGACGATGCACACCACCATCGAGGCGGCGAACACCGCGAAGCCGATCCAGCTGTCGTCGTTGCGCGCGGCGTAGACGTGGTTGAGGTTGTTGAGCAGCCCCGTCGTGAAGACGAGCGTGACGTGGATCACGATGAACACGAGGAACCAGACCAGGACCAGGAAGTGCAGCGAGCGGGCCGTCTGGATGCTGAGGACCCGGCTCACCCGCTTGAAGCGCGTGGAGAGCGCGGGAGACATGCCGAGCCCGGTCATGAGCGCGAGCGGTGCCGCGACGAAGATCGTGACGAAGTACGCGAGGAGTTGGAGGCTGTTGTACGCCACCCAGCCATGTTCGGTCGGCCAGTGCAACGAGAGGTACTGGATGAGCACCGAGAGGGCGTTGGGGAACACCGCCCAGGTCGTGGGCACCACCCGACGCCACTGCCCGGTCGTGAACAACAGGACGTAGAAGACGAGCCCGTTCAGCAACCAGAGGGAATCCGTCCCGAGGTGCCACCACCGCGCGAGACCGATCGAATGGCGCAGCCCCGGGAGGCCGACCTGCCGCGGCAAGCTGATCGAATCCTGCTTCGCCGTCCACAACGGCTCGGTCGGGACCGGCTTCTGGACGCGGAACCAGTCCTTGCCCGGTGTGCTGTGCCGCGTCCAGTACAACCGCGGATGATCGCTGAGGATCTGCACACCCGACCGGATGATGAAGATCAGCAGGAACAGGTTGAAGAAGTGCAGGACGCCGACCCAAGCCGGGAGTCCAGGACTCGCCGTCGCGCCGGCCGTCTCGACGGTGCCCGGGTGGCGGGTGATGAACCGCTCGATGGACGCGGTGTTGCGCAGACCCTTCGCCGCGGCCACGGCGACGATCAGGGCGACGAATCCGAGCGGCAACAACCACAGCAGGTTGAACCAGCGACTCCGACCGAGCCGCACGCGCGGAGCGATTCCCTGCGCCTGGGGGATCGAACCGGCCCATGTCGCCGGATCGACGACGTCCTCGCCCGGCGTCAGCTGCGAGCGGAAGCTCCGCACCGCATCGGGCGACACCCCCACTGGAGCGGACGGCTCGGGACCGCGTGGACGGGCGCGAGGTTCAGGCATCCAGGGTCGCGGTCTCCATCTGGCCCAGCATCGCGCGCCGATGGTGGTTTCGGTGACTACGGAGGCGGAACCAGAGCCGTCGTGCGCCGCGCCCGCGAGGCGGCTTAGTGTGCCAGTACCGAGAACGAAAGGTCATCCGCATGCCTGTCATCGAACCGATCCCGATGGACGAGCTCTCAGCCGTCTCCCGCGCCGTGATCGAGAGCGGCTGCGAGGAAGGGCTCTACGCGACCCCGATCCCCCTCCAGCTCTTCGCGTACAGCACCCGCCACCTGCTCTCGATGGACGAGACGCGTCGTCTGCGCGGAAGCGGTTCGCTGCTCGGCGGTCGCATCCTCGAGCTCCTGCGCATCCGGAGCGCGCAGCTCGGTGAGTGCCAGCCGTGCATGCAGTCGCGCAAGCACGACTCGATCACCGACGAGGACGTCGCCTGCCTCCTCGACATGAGCGGCGGCGACCTCACCGAGCAGGAGCGGCTGGCGGTCAAGTTCATGGACCTGCTGTCGGCCGACCACCACGCGATCGACCGCGAGTTCTACGCCGAGCTGGCCGAGGTGTTCACCGCCGCGCAGATCATCGAGCTCGGGCTCAGCTGCGCCGGGTCGATGGGCATGCACCGGTTCATCCACACGCTCGAGGTGTTCGGCACCGACGATCCCGTCGTCCCCTACTCGGCCGACCAGGTCGACACCGCGGTCACCCCCGTCGGCGTCGGCTGACGCGTCCACTCCGAGCGAGGTTGCGACGGACGGCGGTCCGGTCACCGTCGAGCCAGCGTTGTTCCAACGTTCGGCCAAGTCGCTCCAGACGCGCCGAGGCCGGCCGATGACCTCTGTGCCGGACGCCCCACCGGCCGCACACGCCCCCACACCGCCCCTGGAGCCCGGACCCACCCCGGCCTCCGGGGGCGGTTCTCCGTGTGGTGCGATGAATTCCCGTCGCGGGGAGGGTCGATACGGTGACCGCACCCGCGACCGCAGGAGCCCCGCCATGCCCAGGATCACGCCCAACCTCTGGTTCGACGCCGACGGCCTCGAGGCGGCGGAGTTCTACGTGTCGGTGTTCCCCAACTCCGAGGTCACCGCGATCACGTACTACCCCGACGACGCGCCCCGGCCCGGCGGCGTCCTCACAGTGAACTTCCTGCTCGACGGGCAGGAGCACACCGCCATCAACGGCGGCCCGCAGTTCACGTTCGACGAGGCGATCTCACTGCTGATCAACTGCAAGGACCAGGACGAGGTCGACTACTACTGGAACGCCCTCACCGCCGACGGGGGTGAGGAGAGCCAGTGCGGCTGGTGCAAGGACAGGTTCGGGCTCTCGTGGCAGGTCGTGCCCGAGGGGTGGGAGCAGGTCCTGATGAGCGACGACAAGGAGGCCGTGCAGCGGACGATGAACGCGATGTACGGCATGCAGAAGCTCGACATCGCCGCGTTGCAGGCCGCGTTCGACGGCAAGCCGACCTCATGGAAGGGCTGACGGACATGTGCAGGAACATCACCGAGCTGCGCGGCCTGGAGCCGCCCGCGACCGACGAGGAGATCGAGGCCGCGGCCTACCAGTTCGTGCGCAAGATCACCGGGGTCACCAAGCCGACCGGCTCGGTGCACGACGACATGCACGCGGTCGCGAACGAGATCGCCGCGCTCGCGCACGATCTGCTCGATCGGCTCCCGCCTCGGCGCCAGCCTCCGAAGTCGGTGCCGCCGCTGCGCCGCCCCGAGGTGCGGGCGCGCCTGGGCCTGGAACCGTTCCCCGCCTGAGCGCTGCTACCTGCTGTGCCCGTACGCGTTGCCGTGCCCGTTCCCCGACCCGGACGGTGCTCCGGTTGATCCGCTGTCCGGCGCCTCGGTCTCGGGCGCTCCGGTGGCGTCACCCCCGGCCGAGGCGACGGGCTTGCCGCAGTCGGACTGCGCCGCAGCCGCGACGTCACCGGGCTGGCGGTCGGGGTCGTGGGCGATGCTGCTGACGTAGTCGCCGTGGTTCGTGTAGGTCCCG
>DASUAS010000009.1:0-2566 GCA_035763625.1 Acidimicrobiia bacterium | reverse complement strand
CTCGTGCCCCACGGCGTGCTCGCGCTGGTGGGCAACCCCAACCTGCCCGACGGCCTCGAGCTCGTCACCGCCACCCGCGGCCCGCCGCGGGTCCCGGTGTGATGTGCGCATCGATCCGGTTCGAAGCCGACCGTTCGCGGCTCCCTCGCGCGCTCGAGAGGGAGGACGGGCGAGATGACGGTCGACGACGTGCCCGACCCCACGAACCGGTCAGCGCAGCGCTTCGGCCAGGTAGTCGATGGCGTGGGTGAGCGTCGCGACGTCGTCGGGCTCGATGGCGGGGAACATCGCGATGCGCAGCTGGTTGCGGCCGAGCTTGCGGTACGGCTCGGTGTCGACGATGCCGTTGGCGCGCAGCGCCCTGGCGACCGCGGCCGCGTCGACGTCGTCGGAGAAGTCGATGGTGCCGGTGACGTGGCTGCGCTCGGACGGTTTGGCGACGAACGGCTGCGCGAACGTGCTCGCCTCGGCCCAGCCGTAGAGCACCTCGGCCGACCGGTCGCAGCGTCCGACGCACCAGTCGAGCCCGCCTTGCTCGAGCATCCACTGCACGCTCCCCTCGAGCAGGAACAGCGACGCGAGCGCTGGGGTGTTGTAGGTCTGGTCGAGGCGTGAGTTCTGAAGCGCGATCGGGAGGCTGAGCGACGGCGGCACCCAGCGGTCGGTGGCGCTCAGGCGTTCGATGCGCTCGATGGCGGCGGGCGAGCAGAGCGCGAGCCAGATGCCGCCGTCGCCGGCGAAGCACTTCTGCGGCGCGAAGTAGTACACGTCGAAGTAGGTGGGCTCGACCGGGAGACCACCGGCACCCGACGTGGCGTCGACGAGCACCAGGCCGTCGTCGCCGGGACGGCGCACCTCGGTCATCACGCCGGTCGACGTCTCGTTGTGCGGGTAGGCGTACGCGTCGACGGTGGCGTCGGCGACGAGCTCGGGGTGGGTGCCGGGCTCGGCACGCAGCACCACCGGGTCGTCGAGGAACGGCGCCGCCGCGGTCACCGCCGCGAACTTCGAGGAGAACTCACCGAACACCAGGTGCTCGGCCCGCCGCTCGACGAGACCGAAGGCGGCGGCGTCCCAGAACGCGGTGCTGCCGCCGTTGCCGAGCAGGACCTCGTAGCCGTCGGGCAGGGAGAAGAGGTCGGAGAGACCGGCGCGGATGCTGCCCACCATCGACTTCACCCGTGGCTGGCGGTGACTGGTGCCGAGGAACGTCACGCCGGTGTCGGCGAGCGCGCGCGCCGCTTCGGGACGGACCTTCGAGGGGCCCGATCCGAAGCGCCCGTCGCCGGGGACGAGCTCGGGGGGAAGGGTGACGGTGGTGGGGTCGACGGCCATCGAGGCGAGACTACCGGTGGCTCGTCAGGATCCCTCCACGAGTTCCGCGAGCAGGCGGACCTCGCTCTCGATCAGCTTGTGCCAGTCGCCGAGGTGCAGGCTCTCGTCTTCGCCGTGGATGCGGCTGCCCGGGTCGGCCGGCCCGAGGAGGAGCGCAGGGATCCCCCCGAACGCGTCGGCGAACGGACCCACGAACGGGATGGTGCCGCCGACACCCATGTAGACGGGGTCGACACCGAAGCCGGCGCGCAACGCGCGCTCGGTGGCCTCGAACGCCCATCCCGACGGCTCGCAGTGCCAGGCCGGGACGCGGTCGAGCTCGGTGATGGTGTGCTCGAGGCCGAGGGGGACGCGCCGCTCGAGGTGCGCGCGCAGTGCCGCGTTGAGGCGCGCCGGATCCTGGCCCCGGCCGACGCGCACGCTGATGCGCGCCGCGGCCTCGGCGACGATCTGGTTCGACGACCCCGCGATGGGGTGGCCGTCGATGCCGATGACCGTGACGGTGGGGCGCAGCCACAGGCGCTCGAAGATCGACGTCGACGGGTCGCCCGCGAGCTCCACGCCGTCGCGCACGCCCCACGCTCGGCGGAGGCCGGCCTCGTTGGTCGGCAGCGCGTCGAGGCGAGCCTGCTCGGCCGCGTCGGGTGCCACGTAGTCGTCCCAGCAGCCGTCGAACGCGGGATCACCGTGTGCGTCGACGAGCGTGGCGAGCAGCTGCGCGAGCGCGAGCACGGGGTCGGGGACCGCGCCGCCCGCCATGCCGCTGTGCACCGGGCCGTCGAGCGCGCGCAGGTGGACGTCGACGCCGGCCAGGCCGCGCAGGGAGTAGGTGAGACCAGGAGTGCCGACCGACCAGTTCCCGGCGTCGGCGAGGAGCAGCACGTCGGAGCGCAGGGCGTGGACGTGCGCGTCGAGGAACCCGGCGAGACCGGGCGAGCCGATCTCCTCCTCGCCCTCGACCAGCACCTTCACGTTGCACGGCAGCTCGCCCGCGGTGCGCAGCCACGCCCGCACGACGGCGACGTGCGCGACCGCGCCCGCCTTGTCGTCGGCGGTGCCGCGGCCGTAGAGGCGGCCGTCGCGCTCGTGCGGCTCGAACGGGTCGGACGACCAGCGATCGACGTAGCCCGGTGGTTGCACGTCGTGGTGCGCGTAGAGGAGGACCGTGGGCGCGTCGGCGCGCCGCGTCCACTCGCCGACGACGTAGGGCAGGCCGTCGTCGACGCGCAGC
>DASUAS010000008.1:0-13662 GCA_035763625.1 Acidimicrobiia bacterium | reverse complement strand
ACGCTGCCCCGACGGGGGTCGAAGGCGCCGGCGTGCTTCCAGGCCCGGACGAAGGCCTCCTGGGCGATGTCCTCGGCGGCGCGGTCGTCGACGACGATCGTGCGGGCCAGTCCGAAGACCCGGCGTTGGAAGCGCTGGACGAACGCCGACGCGGCGTCACGGTCGCCCGAGGCGAGGCCGGCCACCAGGGTTTCGTCCGACACGGTCCACACGGCGGTAGTACGGCGCCGGGGGTCGAGGAGATTGCACGGATTTCCGAACTGGCGCGGCGCCGGGCTCCACGGTAGCGGCGCAATCCGTCGGCGCCCGCGATCCGTAGGACCGGCGCGACCGAGACCACCCGACAGAAGAGGCCAGAGAGAGGGATCGACCGGCGTCACCGCCGCCGGAAGCCGTGCCCGAAGAACCCCCCCTTCGGACGCGCGTGGGCGTGGTAGTGGTCGGGGATGTTGCGCATGTTGTCGTCGACGTAGTGCTCGACGGTGAGCGTCGCCCCGGCCACTCGGCCCAGCTCGGCGTGCATGTGCGCAAGGTGCTCGGCGGGCGGCGCGACGCCGTGGAACCGCCACACCACCATCGGCACGTAGCAGATCTCGCACTCCGCGATCCAGCACACGTCGTCCTCGTGGAACCAGGGCGTGATCCGCGCCGCTTCGCAGAGGTCGCAGTCGTCGACCTTGCTGAACTGGTCAGGCACCGACCGTCACCTCCTGGGTGGCGTCGACGAGACGACGCACCTCGCTCCGCTCCCCCGCGACCGCGACGTACTCCCGGTTGCGAACGTGTGAGACCGTCCCGACGCGCTCACCCTGCGGGTTGTGGATCCCGATCTGCGCGCCCACGTAGCGGCGGGAGTCGAAGGCCAGCATCTCGACGTGCCCGTGGAGTGCGCACATGTCGTGCAGCTCGTCGGCACTCACCCACGACTCGTCGTTGTACGAGACGACCACGACGCGAGCCTGCACCGAGGCGATCACGCGGCGCAACGCATCGGGCATGAGGCGACGACGGTTGAACACGCTCTTGGTCGCGTCGTCGCGGGCGTCGACGCGCTTGCACGCGACGCCGTAGTGCTCCGGCGCGTCCCACGCGACCAGCGTCTCCCACACGTGGTAGTTGGTGAAGTACCGGTGCTGGTTGTAGGGCGGGTCGAGGTAGGCGAGATCGCACGCCGGCAGCGACGGCGCGACGTCGAGCGCGTCGCCGCGCACCGCCGCGCCGTCACCGGGCAGCAGGTCGGGAACTCGCAGCGTGAGCGGCAGGTACGACCGGGGTGCCCACTCCTTCACGTAGGCCATCTGCACGCCGGTGGTGGAGTCGACCCGATCGGCCGCTTCGACCAGGCTCGTGAGGAGGATCGGGTGGTACGGCGTACCCGCGTGCTCGCGCTCGATCGCGTCACGGATGGCGTCGACGCGCGCGCCGTTGAACGGCTGGAAGAAGCGCGACCGCTCGCAGAACGTCTCGGTGAAGTAGCCCGGTACGCCCGGGCGCGCGTTGAGGTCGTCGATCACGGCCGCGAGCTCGGCGACGTCGATCGCGCGCGCGTCGGTGGCGACGTACGTGCGCGCGAACACATCGGCGTAGCGCGCGGTGTCGACCGCGGTGACGCAGGCACCCGTGTGCTTGAACGCCTGGGCGACGCGGGTCGTACCGGTGAAGAGGTCGAGCGCGGTGCGGGCGGCGGCGGCCTCGCACAACCGGGTGAGCACCGGCACCAACCGGCGCTTGGATCCGAGGTACTTGATCATGGCTGCGCCGAGGATCTCAGACGGCGTCGAGCGCAGCTCGGAGCTCGGCCACGAACTCGTGGGCGGCGTCGGGACCGCCGCCCTGCAGCAGCCGCGCCACGAGTGCGCTGCCGACGATGACGCCGTCGCCGTACTGCGCCGCCTCGACCGCCTGCTCGGCGTTGGAGATCCCGATCCCGAGCAGCACCGGCGTGTCGGTCACCGCCTTGAGCCGGCGACCCATCTCCCCCGCCTGGCTGGCGAGGGATGCCCGCTCCCCGGTGACACCGAGGAGCGACACGCCGTACACGAAGCCGCGCGAGCGCTCGCAGATCGCCACCAGGCGGTCGTCGGGCGTGGTGGGCGCCGCGAGCAGCACCGTCTCCACGCCGTGGGCGTCGGCGGCGTCGGCCCAGCCGTCGAGCTCGTCGAGCGGCAGGTCGGGCAGGATCGCGCCCGCGATGCCCGCGCCCGAGAGCGCGGCCGCGAAGCGCCGATACCCCATGTGCCCGACCGGGTTGGTGTAGGTCATCACCACCAGCGGGACGTCGACGTCGAGGGTCGCCGCGTCTTCGATCACCCCGGCGGGCGTGGCACCGAGATCGAGGGCACGCCGCGACGCCTCCTGGATGGTGAGGCCGTCCATCACCGGGTCGGAGAACGGGATGCCGACCTCGATGGCGTCGGCGCCCGCGGCCGCGATGGCACGCACCACCTCGAGCCAGCTCGACCCGAGGCCACCGGTGACGTACGGGACGAGCAGCTTGCACCCTTCCGCGCGACGAGCGCGCAGACGTTCCTCCAACGTGACCGTCGCGCTCACGCCAGGCGCTCGCCGGTGAGGCGCTCGGCGATCTGGGCCGCGTCCTTGTCGCCGCGTCCCGACAGCGTGACCAGCACGGTGGTGCCGCTCGGCACCGAGTGCCCGGCCTCGCGCGCGAGCCACCCCAGTGCGTGCGCGGGCTCGAGGGCGGGCATGATGCCCTCGGTCACCGACAGCAGCTGGAACCCAGCGATCGCCTCGTCGTCGGTGGCGCACTCGTAGCGGGCCCGGCCCGTCGCCGCCAGTTGGGCGTGCTCGGGGCCGACGCCGGGGTAGTCGAGGCCGGCGCTGATCGAGTGGGCCTCGCGGATCTGACCGTCCTCGTCCTGCAGGTACAGCGACCGGGCGCCGTGGAGGACACCGGGCACGCCGCGGCTCACCGATGCTCCATGCGATCCCGACTCGAGCCCGAGGCCTCCCGCCTCCACGCCCACCAGCTCGGCGGCGGTGTCGACGAAGCCGGCGAAGGTGCCCATCGCGTTCGATCCCCCGCCGACGCAGGCGACGACGAGGTCGGGATCATGACCGCCGAGGATCTCCCGGCACTGCTCGCGCGCTTCGTCGCCGACGACGCGCTGGAACTCGCGCACCATCCACGGATACGGGTGCGGACCGACGACCGATCCGATGCAGTAGTGCGTGCCCTGCACGGTGGCCACCCAGTCTCGCAGTGCCTCGTTGATCGCGTCCTTGAGCGTGCCGCTCCCGCCCGTCACCGGCACGACGTCGGCGCCGAGGAGCTTCATGCGGAACACGTTGAGCGCCTGGCGTTCGACGTCGACCGCGCCCATGAACACGAGGCAGTCGAGACCGAACAGCGCCGCCGCGGTGGCGGTGGCGACGCCGTGCTGCCCGGCACCGGTCTCGGCGATGACGCGCTGCTTGCCCATGCGGCGGGTGAGCAGCGCCTGGCCGAGGACGTTGTTGATCTTGTGCGATCCGGTGTGCGTGAGGTCCTCGCGCTTCAACAGCACCCGCACCCCGAGCCGCTCCGAGAGGCGATGGCACTCGGTGACCGGTGTGGGCCGTCCCGCGTAGCTGCGCAGCAGCTCGGCGAACTCGTCGCGGAACTCGTCGGAGGTCCACGCGCGGCGGAACTCGTCCTCGAGCTCGATGAGCGCGGGGACGAGCGTCTCGGGCACGAACCGACCGCCGAACTCACCGAAGCGCCCGAGACCCTCCGGCTCCGGGCCCGGCGGGTCGAGGTGCACGGGCTGGCCCCGGGCGGGTGCGGTCATCGGGTCATCGTAGGAGTCAGGCGCCGTCGGCCATCCAGTCATACGGCGCGGCCTGCGGGTCGGGCGTCCAGTGGTCGCCACCGAGCTGCGCGCCGGCGTCGTGCGCCTGGTCGATGAAGCGACGCAGCTTCCGCGCGTCCTTGCGGCCCGACCCCGGCGTGGTCTCCACCCCGGTCGCGACGTCGACACCCCATGGGCGCACGCGCCGGATCGCCTGCGCCACGTTCTCGCCGTTGAGCCCGCCCGCGAGCATGAGGCGGACGCCGGCGGGCACCGCGTCGGCCAGCGCCCAGTCGAACACCGTGCCCGATCCCGGCGCGTCGGCGTCGACCAGCACGATGTCGACCGGCCCGTTGCCCACCGCGGCCAGTGCGGGGTCGCCGGCGGCGAACGCCTGGATCACGAACGGCACCCGCCGCCGGATCCAGCGCACGTCGGACAGCGGCTCGCGCCCGTGGAGCTGCGCACCGCCGAGCCCCAGCGTGTTGACGATCTCGACGACCCGTTCCTTGACCTCGTCGCGGAACACCCCGACGGTGACGACACCGGCCGGGAGTCGGTGCAGGATCTCACCCACCGTCTCGGGTGTCACCTGCCGCGGGCTGCCCGGCGCGAAATTGAAGCCGAGCGCGTCGGCGCCGAGGGCGACCGCGAGGAGTGCGTCCTCCTCGTTGGTGACGCCGCAGATCTTGACGAACATCGAGGTCGAGGGTACCGGACACCCCTGCGCTGCCCGCGTACATTCGCTCCGTGCGGGTGGAGGACCAGGTGCTCGACGACGAGCGTTACGAGGTGCAGCGCGACTTCGCGCGCGGCGTGCGCGACTGGCTCCCGGTCGTCGCCATCCTGGTGGCGTACCTCGTGCTGCACGAGCTCGGCAAGACGCTCGAGAAGGTCGCGCACGTCGACCCCCAACTCGGCTTCGACGAGTGGCTGGGCGCAGGGACCGCGCCGACCGTGCGCCTTCAGCGCGCGTTGTGGGATCCCGGCGATCCGCACTGGTACGACTACGCCGCGTGGCTCGTCTACCTGAGCCACTTCGTGGTCACGCCCGCGGTGGCGATCGTGTTGTGGGTCCGCGCCTACCCGTTGTTCCGGCGCTTCCGCGCGCTCTTCCTCACCGTCACCTTCGCCGGGTTCCTCACGTATGTCGTGTACCCGGCGATCCCGCCGTGGTTGGCGAGCCGGCGCGGTGACATGCCGCACACGGTGCGCATCGTGCGCGCCATGTGGCTCGAGCTCGGGTTGACCAACATCGCAAGGGTGTTCGGCGACAACAGCCGATACGCGTTCCCGGTCGGCGCGCTGCCGTCGCTCCACGCGGCGTGGCCGTTCCTGCTCCTCGTGTTCTTGTGGCCGATCGCCGGCAAGTGGCGCGCCCTGCTCGTCGCGTACGCGCTGGCCATGGCCTGCACCCTCGTGTACAGCGCCGACCACTTCGTGTTCGACGTGCTCCTCGGCTGGACCTACGTGATCGTGGTGGTCGGGGCCTTCCGCGCCTTCACGAACCGACGGCGAATTCCCGCGTTGAGGCGCGGGAATTCGACGTCGATTGCTCAGGAGTCGGTGAGTCGGCCGTCGCGGTAGTCGTCGTAGGCGGAGAGGTCGAGGAGGCCGTGGCCGGAGAAGTTGAAGAGGATGACGCGCTCCTCGCCCGTCTCCTTGGCCGCCAGCGCTTCGTCGACCACCGCCCGCACCGCGTGGCCGGTCTCGGGGGCAGGGACCTTGCCTTCCGTCCGGGCGAACTGCACCGCCGCCTCGAAGGTCTTCCCCTGCGGGTAGGCGATGGCTTCCATGCGCCCGCTCTTCACCAGGCTGGAGATGATGGGCGAGTCGCCGTGGTAGCGGAGGCCACCGGCGTGGATCGACGGCGGCACGAACTCGTGGCCGAGCGTGTACATCGGGAGCAGCGGGGTCATGCCCGCGGCGTCGCCGAAGTCGTAGTCGAACGTCCCCTCGGTGAGGGTGGGGCACGACGACGGCTCCACCGCGACCAGTCGGACGTCGGCGTCGGGCACGAACGGCAGCGCGATGCCGCCGAGGTTCGATCCACCTCCGCAGCTTCCGATCACGACGTCGGGCGCGTCCTCCCCGGCCAGCTGCAGCTGCTCCTTCGCTTCGAGCCCGATCACGGTCTGGTGCAGCAGCACGTGGTTGAGCACCGATCCCAGCGAGTAGTGCGTGTCGTCGCGTGACGCGGCGTCGGCGACCGCGTCGCTGATCGCCAGGCCGAGCGACCCGGGGCTGTCGGGATCGTCGATCGGCGACGGGACCACCGACGCGCCCCATGTCTCCATCAGCACCCGGCGGTAGGGCTTCTGCTCGTACGACGCCCGCACCATGTACACCTTGCACTCGAGGTCGAACTGCGAGCACGCGAACGAGAGCGCGCTCCCCCACTGTCCGGCGCCGGTCTCGGTCGCCAGCCGGGTCGTGCCCTCGGCGGCGTTGTAGAACGCCTGGGGCACCGACGTGTTCGTCTTGTGCGACCCGGCCGGCGAGACCGACTCGTCCTTGAAGTAGATGCGCGCCGGAGTGCCCAGCGCGCGTTCGAGCCGCTCGGCGCGCACGAGCGGCGTGGGGCGCCAGAGCCGCAGGATGTCGAGCACCTCGCCGGGGACGTCGATCCACGGCTCCGCGGCCACCTCCTGGGCGATCAGCCCCATCGGGAACAGCGGGGCCAGATCGGCAGGACCGATCGGCTCCCGCGTGCCCGGGTGCAGCGGTGGCGGCAGCGGCTCCGGCATGACCGGGAGCACGTTGAACCACGCACTCGGGATGGCGTCCTCCGACAACGTGAACCGTGACATGTCCGATCCTCCCGGCCGTCTCTACACCTTGCCGTCCCAGTGCTGCGCGTCGCGGAGCACCTGGTCGAACGGCTTGTCGCGCTCCCAGCTCGGCTCCCGCGGGAGGCCGAGGACCTGCTCCCCGATGGCGTTGCGCTGCATCTGGTCGGTGCCGCCCGCGATCGCGTTGATGCGCCCATTGAGGAACGTGAGCGCGGTCGACGCACCGGGTCCTTCGGGGTCGGACCCATCCCACGCGATCGAGTCGCCCTGCGCGAGCTCCATCGCCCAGACCGCGCGCTCGGCGTCGAACACCCCGTGGGCGAGGGCGCCGTACGCGGCGATGCCGGCGTCGGCACCCGCGACCTTGAGTCGCGTGGCCAGGCGACGTCCGAGCACCGCGAAGAGGAAGTCGAGGCTGTGGGCCTTGGCGATCACCTGCCGCGCCGCGGGGTCGTCGGTGCGACCGAGGGCACGCGCCACGTCGACGAAGTCGGTCGCCAACGCACCGGGCTCCACCGGACCCTTGGGCTTCTCCTCGGCGCGCGCGCCGCGCTCGTACACGAGCATCGTGCGCGCGACCGTCCAGCCCGCGTCGACATCACCGATGCGGTCGGCGTCGGGGATCACGACGTCGTCGAAGAACTCCTCGCAGAAGTCGGCCCCGCCGTTGATCTGGCGGATCACGCGCAACGTGACGCCGGGCGCGTCGACCGGCACCCCGAACCACGTCATCCCGCGGTGCTTGGGCACGCCCCAGTTGGTGCGGGTCAGACACAGGCCGTAGTCGGCGAGGTGCGCCCACGAGCTCCACACCTTGGCGCCGTTGAGGACCCACGACTCGCCGTCGCGCGTCGCGCGCGTCTGCACCCCCGCCAGGTCGGAGCCCGCGACCGGCTCGGAGAAGAACTGACACCACAGCTCGTCGCCGGCGAGGATGCGCGGGAGGTGACGCCGCTTGAAGTCGTCGGAGGCGTGGGCGAGCATCACCTGCGCGCACACTCCGAACGTCGTGCCGCCGACGATGCCGAAGTTGGGCAGCTCGTACGCCTTCGCCTCCTCCATGAACGCGAGCTCGTGCGCGCCGGTGAGGCCCTGGCCGCCGAACTCACTCGGCCAGGTGATGCCGGCGAACCCGGCCTCGTAGAGCTGCTTCTGCTTGGGCCGCTCGGCGTCGATCTGCTCCTTGGTGAACTCGTGCATCCCGCGCAGCGCGCCACCCGCGGCGATGGCGCTCGCCGACTTGCGCTCGCAGTGAGCGGCGAGCCACTCGCGCGCCTTCGCCCGGAAGTCGTCGACGGAGATCGTCTCGTCGGTGCTGGTGGCGGTCACTTGGCGGTTCCTTCCAGACCGTGGATCCGGCAGATGCGCTCGCGGTGCCAGTCGGGATCCCCGTAGAGCACGCGATCGGCCGCCAGCCGACGCAGGTAGAAGTGCAGGTCGTGTTCCCAGGTGAACCCGATGCCGCCGTGCACCTGGAGGCACTGCTGGGCGAGCTGCGCGCCCGCGTCGCCGGTGTATGCCTTGGCGATGCTGGCGATCTCGGATGCGGTGGGGCGGGCGTCGGCGACGGCATCGGCAGCGGCGGTGGCGCCCGCGGCGCTCACCTCGGCCCAGAAGCTGATGTCGGCGAGGATGTGCTTGAGCGCCTGGAACGACCCGATCGGACGGCCGAACGCGATGCGCGCCTTGGCGTAGTCGACGGTGATCTCGGCGAGCTGTCGCATCGCGCCGATCGATTCGGCCAACGTCAACGCCACCGCGACGTCGAGCTGCGCGTCGACGCTCCCCTGCGCAGCACCCGGTGTGCCGAGCACCGCGGTCGCCGGCACCGACACGCTGTCGAAGCGCACATCGGCGAAGCGGCGGGTCAGGTCGAGGCCTTCGAGCCCGGTCACGGTGACACCGGGCGCGTCGGCGTCGACCACGAACTGGGTGACGCCGCCTTCACCGCCGGCGTCCGCCGCGCTCACCAGGAAGAAGTCGGCGCTGGGTCCTTCGGGGACGAGGCCGGCCACGCCGTCGAGCGTGTAGCCGTCGCCCGAGCGCGTGGCGCGCACCGCGCCCACCTCGGGGACGCCGTTGCGGGCGGTGAAGGCCCACGACGCGGTCCGCGCGCCGCTGGCCAGGTCGGGAAGGCGGGAAGCCTGCTCGTCCGCGCTTCCCTCGCGCGCCAGCGCGAAGGCGACCACGTTGGTGGCGACGAACGGACCCGGTTGCACGAAGCGCCCGCGCTCTTCGGCGACGATCACCGCGTCGCGGACGGGCGAACCCGACACTGTGCCGCCCCCGTGCTCCTCGGGCACGAACAGGGCGAACCATCCGAGCTCCCCCGCCTCACCCAGCAGCGCCGGATCGTGGGCGACAGCGGTGTCGGCCAGTTCGCGCACCCGCGGGAGCGGACAACGCGCGTCGACGAAGCGCGCTGTCGTCTCGCGGAACAGCTCCTGGTCGTCGGACAGTTCGAGATCCATCGGACTCCTCTCGGCGGAAATCCGACGCTATCCGGTCACCGACCACCCCCGTCGAGCCCGCGGGATGCGGGCGCGCTCGCGCCCGCCGGCATCCCACCCGGATCAGCGCGCGCCTTCGACGAGCTCGGCCAGGCGCGCCCCGGACAGATCCGGCCGCACCCCGGTCAGCGGACTGCTCGGTCCCTCGTAGCCCTCGAGCAGCCCGTGCTCGACGCAGAACGGCTGCGCGAACACGGTCGCACCGTTGAGCCGGTGGGCGTCAGCGGCGGACGCCAACCAGCGGACGACCGCCCCCACGACCGCGGGTGGTTCACCCGTGGCCTCGAACCCGAACTTCGCCATGTCCTGCGCGATGCGCTCGGTGCGCGTGTACCCCGGATCGACGTTGAACGAGAGGATGCCGCTCGCCGCGAGCTCGGTGGCGAGGATCCCCGTGACCCGGTGGATCGCCGCCTTGGTCGCGCCGTAGCTGAGTCCCCAGCCGCCGTCACCGGCAGGCGTGATCGGGTCGCTGTAGCCGACCGAGCTGGTGATCGTGATGATGCGGCCGGTGCCACGCTCGATCATGCGGGGCAGCAACAGCTTGTCGAGCACGAGCGGTGCGAAGAAGTTGCCTTCCATGTGGTGCTCGATCGCGTCGATCGGCGTGTCGACGAAGGTGTCCATGTGCCCCGGGCCCACGAACCGCGCGTTGTGCACCAGCACGTCGACGTGGCCCCAGCGGTCGAGCACGGTCGTCGCGGCCGCGCCGAGGCTGGCGCGGTCGATGATGTCGGCCGGCGCGACGATCACGTCTCGTCCGGTCTGCTCGATCAGCGCCGCCGTCTCCGACAGGCTTCCGGGGAGCGGCGAGCTGTCGGAGGCACGGACCGACGACGAGTGCTCACGCCGTTCGCCCGGATCCACCGTGCGGGCGGTGATGGCGACGTCGAACCCTCCCTCGGCCAACGCGAGCGCGATGGCTCGGCCGATGCCGCGACTGGCTCCGGTGACGAACGCGGTCGGGGCTTCGGTCACTCGTACTCCTCCTTGACGCTTGAAGTGTTCGACACGGGCAGCACCGCCGGCACCGCCGGCCGCGCCTCAGCCGAGGTACGCGGCGCGCACCGCCGCGTCCTCGCGGATCTGCGGCGGGGTCCCGTCGGCGATCTTGCTCCCGAGGTTCAGGACGAGGATCCGGTCGCAGTGCGACATGACGAACCCGACGTCGTGTTCCACCAGGAGAACTGCGCACTCGTGATGCGCCTGGATTCGCCGCAACGCGTCGGAGAGGCGTTGCTGTTCGGCGTCGCCGAGCCCGGACGACGGTTCGTCGAGGAGCAGCACCTGGGGCGGATCGACGATCGCCCGTCCGAGCTCGACGAGACGGGCCATCCCGATCGGGAGCTTCGCCGCGTAGGAGTGTCGCACCGCGGCGAGGCCGCACAGGTCGAGCACCTCGTCGACCCGCTCGCGCCGCGTGCGCTGGGTGCTCCTCGCGAGGGACACGCCGAGCAGGTCGAACACGACTCCACCACTGCGGCTCACCCACTCCTGCGCGACCAGCAGGTTGTCCTCCACCGAGAGCCCACCGAACACCTGCTGGCGCTGAAAGGTTCGGCGCATGCCGTGGCGGGCGCGCCAGAGGGCCGAGCGCCGGGTCACGTCGAGTCCATCCAACCGGACCGACCCCTGGCTCGGGCGGCAGATCCCCGAGATGACGTCGAACAGCGTCGTCTTCCCGGCCCCGTTCGGCCCGATCACGCCGAAGACCTCGGCCCGCTCGACTCCGAACGAGACCTGATCCAGCGCGGTGATGCCGCCGAACTGGACCGACACGTCACCCACCTCGAGCGCGGCGCCATCCGGCGCTGCCTCGGACCGTTGCAGACTCACGAGCCGACCTGCAGGTAGCTCTCGGCGACGCGATCGAAGTCGACGTCGGCGGCCGGCCCCGACCACGCGATCCGCCCGAGCTCGAGGAACATGACCTCGTCGGCGATCGTGAGGACGTGCGACGCCTTCTCCTCCACGATCAGGATCGACGTACCGGCCCGGCGCAGCTCTGCGAACAGCTGCATCACCTGCTCGACGATCATCGGCGCGAGTCCCAGGCTGGGCTCGTCGGTCACGAGGACCTTCGGCGGGTGCACGAGGACGGGCGCCAGGGTCAGCATCTGCTGCTCACCACCGGAGAGCATCCCGGCGTCGACGCGTCGTCGCGACTTGAGCGCGGGGAACTTCTCGAACGCCGCCTCGCGATCCGCGGCATCGGGAAGGGTCAACGCGAGGTTCTCGGTCACGGTGAGGGTCGGGAAGATGCCTCGCGATTCCGGCACGAAGGTGAGGCCGCGGAGAGCACGCCGGTGAGGACGGACGTGCGTCACGTCCTCCGCGCCGAGGAGCACGGTGCCGGACCGGGGCACGAGACCGCCTGCGACCACGTTGCAGAGCGTCGACTTCCCCGCGCCGTTCGATCCGAGCAGCAAGGAGATCCGACCCTCGGCGACCGCGAGATCGACGTCGTGGAGCACCTCACCGGCGCCGTAGCCAGCCGAGAGCGCTTCGACGGTGAGCGCGGCGGGAACGTCGAGAGCTTCGTGTCGATCCCACTCGGTTGCCACGACGCCGACGCGCACCTCGCGCGGCAGCGCCTCGGGCTCCTCTCTCGGTGCGACCGGCGGCGGTTCCGGCGCCACCACGACCTCGGCGAACGACCTCGCCGCGCGTTTGCGCCGCCTCCGGTGCGCGAGCTCGGCGACCTGGGTGAGGATCCCGTCGGGCGCACGCGCGAGGTGCACCGCACCCAGACCGAACAGGATGTCGGCCACGCGGGTGGAGCTGGTCACGTAGCCGAGCAGCTGCGGGCTCAGTGCGAAGAGGATTCCGGCGAGAATCGCGCCGGAGGAGCGCCGCACGCCGAAGAGGACGACCACCGCGAGCCACGTCAGGCCAGCGAGCGCGTTGAAGCTCAGGCTGGTGATGCTCTTGTTGACCGTGGCCAGCATCACCCCACCGATCCCGGCGACCGCCGCCGACACCGCGAACACCCGGAGCTTGCTCTTCAACGTCGACAACCCGACCGAGGTCGCCGCGGCTTGCGCGGACCGCACCGCGGTGATGGCGCGACCCGAGGGTGACCGCTGGAGGTTCCGGATGAGCCACGCGACCACGAGCACCATCGCGAACAGCAGGAGCGCCAGCGCGCGGTCGTCGTTGAAGTCGAACGGACCGATCGAGGGACGACCGATGGTCCAGCCGAAGTCGCCGTTGCTCAGCGGATGCCAGACGAACAGCACCGTGTCGCCGATCATCGCCAGTGCGAGCGTCGCCAGCGCGAGCGCGAGGCCTCCGAGCTTCAGCGCGGGCAAGGCGACGATCACGCCGAGCAGCACCGCCGAACCCACACCGACCACGAGCGCGAGCAGCCACGGCCAGCCGTGGCTGATCAGCAAGCCCGTCGTGAGGGCCGCCTGCATGGCGAACGCGGCCTGCGCCAGGCTGACCATCCCGCCGAGACCGGTCACCACGACGAACGACAGGAAGATCAGGGAGTACGCCAGTCCCTGCGTGATGAAGCCCATCCAGAAGTCGTCGGCGAAGAACAGGATCGCGAGGAGGAGCGCCGTGCCTGCGAGCACCCACGGCAGCGCGCGCCGCCATTGCGGGAGCTCGTCGAGGTACTCCGGCGGCAAGGGCGCGTCGGCCACCTGGCCCGCGACCCGGCTCCGATCGCGGACCAGCACGACCAGCGCGATGAACAGGAGGACGTACGGCAGGGCGCTCGAGAGTCCCCGGATGCTCTCGGCGAAGGTCGCGTATCCCGAGAACATCGACTGCGCGACGCCGAGCAGCAGCCCGCCCGCGAACGCGAGCGGCACCGAGCGCAAGCCGCCGAACACCGCCGCGGCCGCGGCGACGATCAGCACCCCGGTGTACGCGACGGGTGTCAGGGCGAAGAACGGCGCGCCGGCAACGCCGGCGAGTCCTGCGAGCGCGAAGCCGAGCATCCACACGACCCGCGACGTCCGGGCGGTGTCGACACCACGGAACTCGGCGAGCTCGGGCCGCTCGACGGTGGCGCGCATCTTCAGCCCGACGCGGGTGCGGACGAGCGCCCAGAGGCCGAATGCGACCACCGCCCCGAGCACGAACACGATGACCTGGTTCGAGTCGATGCGGATCCAGGTCCCGATCGACCAGATCTCCTTCGGCGCGGGACCGAGGCCGGCCGGGAACAGGATGTTGTCGCCCTTGGGGATGGTCGCGCCGAGGTCGTCGACCGCGAACTCGAGGATGAAGAGCGACAACGCAGGGAGCGCGACGAGGATCCCGACGGTCGCGACGATCTTGGCCGCGTCGTCGGCACGGGCGAGGGGGCGGAACACGACTGCGTTGAGCACCAGCCCGAGCAGGGGCGCCACGATCAGGATCGAGAACGGTGCGGCGACGGCGACCGGCCAGTGCAGTCCGGTGCGGAGCTCGTAGTACAGCAGTGCGATCGAGAACGCCACTGCCCCCTGCGCGAAGTTGAACACGCGCGACGTCTGGTAGGTGAGCACCAGACCGACCGCGATCAGTGAGAACACCGCGCCGGCGACGGCCCCGCTGATCAGGAGCGCGAGGAAT
>DASUAS010000007.1:0-2815 GCA_035763625.1 Acidimicrobiia bacterium | reverse complement strand
GGCCGCAAGATGGGTGCCCAGCACAATCACGGCCACGCGTACTACCGCTGCCGCTACCCCACCGAGTACGCACGCACAAATGACGTCGATCACCCACGCACGGTGTACCTGCGCGAGGCCGACGTCGTCCCCGAACTCGATGCCTGGCTCGCCCGGATCTTCGACCCCGAGCGCCTCGACGAGACATGCGCCGAGCTCGCCGCCGCGTCCGGCCCGGGCGATGTCGACCACGCCGCGCTCGAGGCGGCGCGCCGCAAGCTCGACGACTGCGACACGCGGCTCGACCGCTACCGGGCTGCGCTCGAATCAGGAACCGACCCCGCGGTGGTCGCGAGATGGATTGCCGAAGTCCAAGGCGACCGTCTCCGGGCCCAGCAGGCGCTCGCGTCATCCGCTCGTGACAAGCTCGACGCCGACCAGGTTCGCGCCGTGATCGAGACCCTCGGACCGATCACCACCGTGCTCGAGAAAGCAAGGCCGGCTGCGAAAGCGGAGCTCCACTCGAGTCTCGGCCTGCGGCTGACCTACCGGCCGGCAAAGAACCTGGTAGCCGTCGAGGCGGCCCCGGTCGCGTGTGCCAAAGTGCGTGTCGGAGGGGGGACTTGAACCCCCACGCCCCTAAGGGCACTAGCCCCTCAAGCTAGCGCGTCTGCCGATTCCGCCACTCCGACGAGGGCACGCAGTGTAGCCAAGTGATCCCGCCGGTCCTGTCCTCAGGGGCACCCGCGTTCGTGCGGCGCAGCTTCGGGTATCGCGTGCTGGAGCCCGTCGAGGAGGTCCGCCATGGCACGACGACCGACGATCGGGATCGGTGGCACACCGGCGCATGACGCCGAGCGCGCCGTCGAGCTCCTTCGAGAAGACCTCCAGTTCGGCTGGGACCACCACGACGCCGACATCACCGACCGCCGACTCGGCGACGACGTGATGTGGGGCAGTCCGTTCGGCGCCGCGCTCCGCGGCTACGACCGTCTGCACGGCATCCACGAGGAGCTGAAGCAGAAGTCGGTCGGCGGCGACGCGTCGCACTTCGAGGTCGTCGAGTGGCTCACGCCCGCGCCCGGCGTCGCCGTCGCGCAGATCCGCCGCGCCGCGCTCGACGAGCGCGGCGCACCGCTCCCCGCGAGCCGCGACACCGACGGTGCGTTCTCCGAGATGGCGCTCTACGTCCTCGTCGAACGCGACGGCGACTGGTGGGTCGCCGCGGGCCAGAACACCCTGATCAGCAGGTAGGTCCGGTCACGCCGACGCCGCTACGCCGCGATTGCTCTCCAGTGCGGCGATCGCCTCGTCGGTGGTGGTGAGCGTCGCAGTCATCGATCCCATCACCAGCTCGGCGGCGGACTGGAGCTCGTCGGAGAACGTGCCGGTCGCGTCGGTCACCAGGTAGCCCTTGTACTCCATGTCGAACCCGGCCGACGCGGTGAGGAGCACGCACACGTTGGCCGCCACGCCGGTGTAGAGCACGGTGTCGACGCCCAGCTCACGCAAGCAGGCATCGAGGTCCGACGTGTTGTAGCCGCCGGAGCCGTGCTTCTCGAGCGTGACGTCGCCCGGCTCCGGCGCCAGCTCGGGGATCACCTCGCACTCGGTCTGGTCGGTGCGGGCGCCGTACATGCGGAATCCCTCACGGAACGGCCGGATCGCATCCGAGTAGTCGGCCTTCGACGCGCCCACCCGCAGGTACACGACCTTGGCCCCCGCCGCACGGGCCGCGGGAAGCAGGCGCTGGTGTGCGGGGACCACGACCTCGGCGCAGCGATCGACGTAGTACTGCGTCCAGTACGCACCCTCGGGCACGTCGTTCGGCACCTGCCAGTTGACCATGTCGACCACGACGACGGCCGTGCGTCCCGGATCCAGCTCCACGATGCAGCCTCCCTTCGACGAGCGCGCAGCTCATTGATCGAGATCAACACGATGCTCGGGTGCACCCGGGAACAGACACGCGACCGGATGCCCCTGCCCGCGCTCGACGAGCTCCGGTCCGGGAGGTTCGGCGCACACGTCGTGCGCCTTCCAACACCGGGTACGGAAGTGGCACCCGGACGGCGGATCGACGGCATCGGGGAGGTCACCGGTGAGCACGATGCGCTGGCGCGCCCGCTCCTCCACCGGGTCGGGGATCGGCGACGCCGACAGCAACGCCTGCGTGTACGGGTGCAACGGCGAGCGGAACAGCGCCTTCGCGGGCGCGGTCTCCACGATACGGCCCAGGTGCATCACCGCGACCCGGTCGGCGAGGTGACGCACGACCGCGAGGTCGTGGGCGACGAAGAGGTAGGCGAGGCCGAGCTCCGACTGCAGTCGCGCGAGCAGGTTGAGGATCTGGGCTTGGATGGAGCCGTCGAGGGAGGTGACCGGTTCGTCGAGCACCAGCAGCTCGGGTTCCACCACCAACGCCCGGGCGATGGCGATCCGCTGGCGCTGACCACCGGACAGCTCGTGGGGGTACCGGCCCTCGTGCTCGACGCCGAGTCCGACGCGGGCGAAGACCTCGGGGACGCGGGTCGCGATCTCGCGGGACCGACCGGCGATGCGCAGCGGTTCGGCGACGATCGCCCGCGCGCTCATGCGCGGATCGAGCGACGCATATGGATCCTGGAACACGATCTGCACCCGACGGCGCAACGAACGCAGCGCCCGACGCGACAGGTGTGAGATGTCGTCGCCGTCGATGCGGATCACACCCTTCGACGGTTCGAGCAGCCGGACAACGAGTCGGGCGATGGTCGACGTCCCGCTCCCCGACTCCCCCACGAGCGCGAGCGTCTCGCCGGCCGCGAGCGAGAGCGACACGTCGTCGACCGCGCGC
>DASUAS010000006.1:0-2387 GCA_035763625.1 Acidimicrobiia bacterium | reverse complement strand
GGGTCGGCTGCTCGACCCGGTCGGCGACCCGCAGTTCGCCACTGATGCGCTGGCCGGGCTGCGCGACATCGGCGCGACCATGGTGAACGTCAACTTCAAGCACCGCTCGCCCGAGCACTACGTCGAGCAGCTCGAAGCGCTCGCGGAGCTGGCGCCGCAGGTGTGACCTCAGCCCGACGGCGTGGCCGACGCCGCGGCGGTCTGCCACAGCATGCGGGCGATGCGCTGCGATGCGGGCACCGCGTGCTCGGGGCCGTGCAGCTCGTCGTCGACCGCGACGATCCCGTACGTGCCGTGCATCCGATCGATCCAGGGGTAGAAGCCGAGCGCGCCGGAACCGCTCACGACCTGGATCGAGTCGTCGGGCGCGACCTCGTCGCGCCACACGCCGAGCCCGTACGTGGGGATGCCGGTGATCTGCACCGCGCCGTCGTCGCGGGTGTCGAGCCCCGCGACCTGGTCGCGCTCGATCTCCGCGACCGACGACGGCGAGAGCACCGTCGTGCCGTCGATAGTGCCACCCGCGGCGAGCATGCGGAGGAACTTCGCGTAGTCGTCGACCGTGGACGTGGCCGACGCAGCCGGCGCGGGGTTGCGGTTGTGCGGCGTGCGGGTGCCGTCGAAGCGGGTGTGGTGCATCCCGAGCGGGTCGGCGATGCGAGCCGCGAACGCCTGCTCGAACGACGTGCCCGAGAGCCGCTCGATGATGCGTCCCGCGATCACGAATCCCACACCGCTGTAGTGGAACTGCGTGCCCGGTGACGACGACGGGTCGGGGCCCGACGCGATCGACGCCACGCAGCGCCGGAGGGTCGTCGACGGGTCGCCTTCGCAGGTCGACGACGTGAGCCCGCTCGTGTGCGACAGCAGCTCGCGCACGGTGATCCCCGACTTGGCGCCGTCGAAGCCGGGGAGGTGGGCGGCGACCCGGTCGTCGAGAGCGAGCTTGCCCTGGTCGACGAACGTCATGAGCGTGGCCGAGGTGAGCCACTTGCTCGCCGACGCGATCGGCATGACGGTGTGTGCCGTGGTGTCGCCGACCCGGAGGCGGTGGAGCACGTCGTCGCCCCGGGCGACGAGCAGCACGCCGCCCGGAAGCCCGTCGTCGCGCACCCGGGCTCGCATGGCGGCGTCGGCACCGGCATAGGGCCCGGCCGCGCCGCTCGGTGCTCCGGGCGCGTTCGTGACCACCAGCGCCCCGACCACGCACATCACCGCGAGCGCCCACCGCCGCATCCGGCCGAGCCTACGGCCCCCACCCCGGTTCTCTCACCGTTCGAGCGCCCATGACCCTGCCCAACGGCGCCAAAAACGGAAACGCGGTCAGGTCTCGGTGATGGACTCGACGATCATGTCGACCATGCGCTCGACGTGGGAGTCGTGCACGCGGAGGTCGTCGCCGTCGATCGAGTACCGCACGCCCTGACGGGTGAGCTCCCGCTCGATCGCGGCGAGCTCCTCGACGGTCCAGGCCCCCGCGTAGTACGTCACCATCGCGACCAGTCAACCACGGTCGGCTGCTGGCGCGATCCCTGGCGGCGCGAGAACATGCCGACCATGCCGCGTCGCCCGATCGCATTCGTGTGCGCCATGCCGATGGAGCTGGTCCCGCTGACGCGCGACCTCGGCCTGGTCGAGACCGACGCCGACGGTCAGACCGTGCACACGGGCAAGGTGGGGGAGCGTGACGTCGTCGCCGTCGTCACGGGGATGGGGACCGACTTCGCCACCGCGGGCACCGAGCGGCTCCTCGACGCGTTCGCCGTCGACCACGTCGTCGTCGTGGGGATCACCGGCGCGCTCGAGAACGACACGCCGATCGGCACCCTCGTGATGCCCGAGATCGTGGTGCACGGGCCGAGCGGACGCGAGCACCGCCACCAACCAGTCGGCGACCACTCGCACACGGGGCAGATGTGGACGAGCGACGAGCTGATCACCGACCCCGACCGCCTCGTGGCGCTGCGGGCGCGGGGGGTGGTGTCGCTCGACATGGAGACCGCGGCGATCGCGCACGTGTGCGAGACGCGGGGCGTGCCGTGGTCGGTGTTCCGGGCCATCTCGGATCGCGCCAGCGACGGCACCGTCGACCCCGAGGTGTTCGCGATGAGCAACCTCGACGGCACGCCCAACCACGAAGCCATCGCCGCCTACTTCGAGAAGTACCCCGAGAAGGCCGCGCTGCTCGCCGAGATGGGTGCGAACTCGACCCGGGCCGCCGACGCCGCCGCCGCCGCCGCGATCGCCGCCGTCGAACACCTCTGAGCCCGCTCGCCACTTCACGCGGCCGCGGGCGCGACGACGGGCAGGATCGGCGACGGCAAGCTCTGGGTGGTCGACGTGAACCGGGCGCTGCGCCTGCGCACCGGCGAGCGCGACTTCGACGC
>DASUAS010000005.1:0-4373 GCA_035763625.1 Acidimicrobiia bacterium | reverse complement strand
GTCAGCTGCACGGTCATGTCGGTGATGGTCGCCGGTCCGCCGCCGGTGGGCAGCCCGGTGAAGTGCATGTCGTTGGGCCCCGCCGCGCCGGGAGCGACGTCGACGTACACCCACACCTGCCTCGACTTCAGCGTGAGGGAGACCGGCTCGGTGCTCTGCGACCGCGCCGGCGCCGCGTTCACGAGCACCGCGGTGATCCCGATGATCACGGCGGCGACGATCACCTCGACCCACACCGAGCGGCGCAAGCGCGACAGCTCCTCCTGGTCTTCCCGGGCTTCGTCCTCGTCGTCCCAGTCGCCGAGCTCGCCGTCGCCGCCAGTACCGCCGTCGTCGTCGCCGCCGCCCGCACCATCGCCCATCCGAACATCTCGGAGTTGGCCCCCAGCGGTGTACGTGAAGTCCGAGATGTTCGTGGTGGCGGGGTCACCGCCGAGCGCGCTCGCGCCTGGACCCGCGGCACCGACGAGCACCGGGTCCTCGGTCCGGACCGGCTCCTCGTCGTAGTAGGAGAGGTCACGGAAGCGCCGGTTCACGACTTCGCGGCTGAACGCCGCGGCCACGACCAACGCCGCGAACGCGACCAGCTTGGCGATCAGCAACTTCCCGTAGTCGGTGCTCTTCAGCGCGTCGATGCTGCCGACCTGACGCCAGGCCTGGTAGCCACCGGTCACCACCAGCGCGACGACCGCGCCGAGCGCGACGTTGGAGTACCGCGGAAGCACCTCGCGCAGCTCCTCGACGTCACGCCGCGGCAGCACCGCGACGCACAGCACCGCGAGACCGCCGAGCCAGCACGCCATGGCCGCCACGTGCACGAGGTCGGCCGGGATCGCGAGCCCGGTCTGGATGCCCGTACCCGCGTGGCCGGCGATCCCCGGCGTCACCGCGATGCCCGCGCCCACCACGAGCGCCGACGCCGTCCACCACCAACGCAGCGGATGCTCTGCCGCGGGGCGGCGGTGCAACAGGACGCGCAGGAGCGGCACCGCGAGCACGAGCAGCGCGAGGCGAACCAACGCCACCTTGCCGTAGCGGGTGTCGAGCACGTCGCGGAACACACTGGTGTCGAAGAGGTCGTCGAGCGGGAGCCCGGCGGCGTAGACGCCTTCGAGCGCGATGCCGAGCAGCGTCGTGACCGCGACGGTGATCCAGCCGCCCCACACGAGCCACCGGGCGCGCCGGTCGTCACGACCGCGTCGCCAGACCGCGGCGAGGAACACGGCACCACCGATGAGCAGCGCCAACCCCGCGTAGAGCAGCCCGCGGTCGATGCCGTACACGACGCCGACGGTGCGGCTGCCACCACTGCTGGCGAGCAGCGACGCGGCGACGCCCTTGGCGTTCTTGTCGCTCAGCGTCGCGGCGGAGCCCACCTGGAACGTGTACGCACCCTCGACCGGGTGCGAGTCGGCCGAGATGACCCGCCAGGTGACCACGTAGGTGCCCTTGGCGAGCTTCGGTAGCGACGTGCTGACCACGCTCTGCTGGCCGTTCGGATGCTCGGGTTTGCCGGTGACGACCCGGGAGCGGTCGCTGTCGTACACGCGCACGCCTCCGAGCGCGACCTCGACGCTCTCGCTGAAGCGCAACGTGACCGCACTCGGCGGCTTGTCGTACACGCCGCCGTTCGACGGGTCGGTCGACAGCAGCGTCGCGTGCGCGGAGGCGGGCGCGGCGAGGAGCACGACCAACGCGACCACGAGCGCGGCGAGCGCGGCGAGGCGGCGGGTCACGCGAGTTGCACCCGTTGGGGTGCGGGCCGGCTCAGGAGCCAGACCACGGCGAGGCCCACGAAGTCGAGGACGTGTTGGACCTCACCCAGTGCGCGTGTGTTCCCGGCGGCGACGTCGAGGAACGACGAACCCACGAGGCACGCGACGAGCGCGACGACGACGGGCAGGAGCCCGGGGATGCGCGACGGCTTCCACGCCGCGTAGAGGAACCCGACGCCGAGCGCGACGTCGAAGGAGCCGATGTGGCGTGCGGTGTGCACCGGCAGGCTCGCGTCGCTGCCGAAGATCAACGCCGGGATCGCGACTGCGATCTGCGCGACCGCGATGCCCACCAGGATCCAGCGCAACGCGAGATGGGTGTCGGCTTCGCCATCCGCGGTGGATTCGGCGCCGATCGCGGTGAGGATGTCGGGCGTGAGATCGGGGATCGCGGGCGCGGGTGCGAGGCGGACACTGCGGTGGAGGGCCTCGGTGTCGTGCGCGAACACGCGGCAGTCGGCGCACCCGGCGAGGTGTGCGTAGAGCGTCGACTCGTCGAGCGCGGGATCTTCTCCGTCGAGCCGGGCGGAGATCGCCTGGTGGATCTGCATGCAGTTCATACGGGGTAGTCGCCGCTGAGGATCGAGGGGTTCCCCGCCAGTATCGTCGGTCGTCATGGACGAGCTCACGCGCTTGTTCCTCGCCGCGCGTGACGGCGATCGCACCGCGCTCCTGCACGCGGTCCGTTCCAGCCAGGCCGATGTGTGGCGCCTCGCCTACCACCTGGTGGGTCCGGACGAAGCCGACGACGTCACCCAGGACACGTTCGTGCGGGCATGGAAGGCGCTCCCGGCGTTCCGGGCCGACTCGAGCGCGCGGACGTGGCTCCTCTCGATCACCCGGCGGGCGTGCGCCGACCAGGTGCGCCGGAACGTGCGGCGCCGCCGGCTGGGCGGGCGGCTCGAGCAGCGGGCCGCACTCCCCGGCGCGGCGAGCGTGGTCGACCCGGGCGACGCCCACGCGGTCTCGGCACTCGTCGACGAGCTCCCCGACGACCAGCGGGCCGCGTTCGTGCTCACCCAGATGATCGGGTGCTCGTACGAGGAGGCGGCCGAGGCCTGCGGCGTGCCCATCGGCACGATCCGGTCACGCGTGGCGCGCGCCCGCGAGCAGTTGGTCGCCGCGGTGCGCCGCGCGGAGACCGGATGACGCGTCGACCTGCCGGTCGGGTCGGGATGCGCGCCGCGCTCGTCGTCGCGGTGCTGGTCGTCGGGATCGTCGGGGCGACTGCGGCTCCCGCGAGCGCGCACGGACTCGGTGGGCTCAAGCCGACCAACTACCAGACCATCCTGCAGTCGGTGACCCCTCAGGTCGCCGGCGTGCACGTGCACATCACCGACCTCGGCACCAAGGTCGAGCTCACCAACGACGGCGCACGCGACGTGGTCGTGCTCGGGTACGCGGGCGAGCCCTACCTGCGGGTCGGACCGAACGGCGTGTTCGAGAACGTCCGCTCCCCCGCGACCTACCTCAACCGCTCGACCACCATCACCAGCCGGCCGCCCAAGTCGGCGGATCCGAAGGCGACGCCCGTGTGGCGCCGCCTGTCGAGCGACACGACCGCGCGCTGGCACGACCACCGCGCGCACTTCATGGGCGGCTCGGACCCGCCGACGGTCGCGCGCGATCCCGGCAGCCGGCACGTCATCGACCACTTCGAGATCCCGATGCGCGTCGGCGGCGAGACGGTGAACGCCCGGGGTCAGATCGTGTACGTCCCGCCGCCGTCGCCGTGGCCCTGGGTCCTCGGCGCCGTGCTCATCGGCGCGCTCGCGTTCGGCCTCTCACGCACGCGGAGCTGGAAGGCGGTCTTCGTGGTCGCGCTGGCGCTGCTGACCCTCGCCGAGATCGTGCACGTGTTCGGGCTCTGGGACGCGTCGACCGCGTCGTTCGGCACCAAGCTCGGCGAGAGCGCCTACTCGCTGGCCGGCATCGCCCTCGGGCTGCTGGCGCTGGGCTGGATCTGGCGCAAGGGCGCGGAGTCGGCGGTGCCGATCGTGCTCGTCGCCGCGATCTTCCTCTTCGTGGCCGGCGGCCTGGCCGACGTGACCAGCCTGGGGAACTCGCAGATCCCGAGCACCCTCGCTCCCGGGTTCGCACGGCTCCTCGTGATGCTCACCCTGGGCCTCGGTGCCGGGCTGGCGGTGGCCGCCGCGTTCCGGTTGCGACCGCCGTCGCAGGCGCGACCGCCGTCGCGTCGACCCGGCCCCCGGCGGAGGCCCGCGCCCGTCACCAGTTGAGCTCGGCGCACCCGGCGTGGTCGTCGGGCTCGACCTGGATGGTCGCGTGCGCGATCTCGTGTTCGAGCAGGAGCACCCGCGCCTGATCGAGCACGCCGTGGGCGTCGGCCTCGGGACCGACCATCACGTGCGCGCTGGCGACGTCCATCTCCGACGTCAGCGTCCACACGTGCAGGTCGTGCACGTCGACCACACCCGGCAACGCCATGAGCTCGTTGCGGATCGCCTCGAGGTCGACGTGGCGCGGCGCGACCTCCAGGAGGACGCGCAGCGCGCTGGCCGCGAGCCGCCACGCGCGCGGCAGGATCCACACGCCGATCACCGCGGCGACGATGGGATCGATCGGATCCCATCCTGT
>DASUAS010000004.1:0-7755 GCA_035763625.1 Acidimicrobiia bacterium | reverse complement strand
CTCCACGAGTGCGGGGCCGGTGCGCGGTAGCGTGCGCGGCATGGCGATGGCCGAGCTGCACCTCCTCGACGGTTCGACCGTGATCGACAACCGTCGCGACGTCGGACAGCACCAGCTCGAGCAAGCGATGAACCACTGGCTCGAAGCGGGGACCAGCCCGCTGCTGGTCCAGGCCGACGACTCGTCGCTCACCATCGTGCCGCGCGCCAGCGTCCTCTGGATCCGGGTCACCGACGCGGTCGCCTGAACGTCGGCGCTGCCTCGATGGAGGTCCGTGACGACGTCGTGTGGGACGGCGACCAGCCGTTCGCGACGCTGATCCCGTCGCCGCGGGGTGGGGGAGCGGTGTCGCTCCGACTCGCGGCGCCGCGGCTGATCGAGCGCCACCTCGCCGGCGCGATCGTCGATGCCCTCAGCCGGGCGGCGGTGCCGGTCCTCGACGTCGGCGACGAGCTCCTGCGCGACGAGGCCCGGCGGGCGGGTTGGGCCGGTGCGCTGCGGGCGCCGCTGGCCGTTTCGACCGGGCCGACCGGGCCGACCGGGCCGCCCACCGGTCCCGCCGAGGCCGGCGACCTCGCGACCGCGGTGCAGTCGGTGCTGCCGGGGACGGACGTCACCCGGCGCGGCTTCTCCCGCTCGGTCCTGTCGTTGCGCGCGGTCAGCGCCGATGGCCTGCGCCTCAAGGTGAAGGTGCCCGACCGGCCCGACGTGATGCCCGAGCAGCTGGCCGCCGCGCTCGACGTCGCGTTCGCGATCCGCCGGCGCTTCGGACGCATGGCGTCGGGGGTGCACACGATCTCGATCGACGCCGGCGCCGGGATGTTCGACAGCCACTCCGTCGCCGGTTCGGCGCAGAGTGGCACCGGCACCTTCTTCCTCGATGTCAGCCTCGCCTGCGCCGGCGCCATGGACGACCAGCGGCGACGCATGGCCGGCCGTCGGGGCGTGTCGGCCACCGTGCCCCGGCCGTGGTTCGGGATCGACGGCGTGGTCGCCCACGAGTACTGGCACAACCTCGACACGACGGTGGTGGCGTCGCCCGCGGTCTACCTCGAGCTCAACCGTGGCCTCGGCGCCGAGCTCGGCGTCGAGACGTACGAGCACGCGCTGCGTGGTCGCGAAGCAGGTGCGCCGCCGGAGTGGCAGGCCGCGTTGCGGCGCATCGTCACCGAGGTGTCGCCGTACGCCACCACCAATTGGCGCGAGTCGACCGCCGAGCTGTTCAAGGTCTGGTGGTGCGCGTCCGCCGACGTGCCGGCACCGCCGTTGGTGGCCGCGTTCGGTGCACTGATCGACCGCTTCTACCCACCGGCCGCCTGACCGCAGGTCGACTGGGTCAACGCCCCCGCCACTCCGGCGCCCGCCCCTCGGCGGCGGCGCGTCCACCTTCGGCGGCGTCTTCGGTCGCCGCAGCCACCTTGCGCATCGTCTCGCCGAAGCGGATCGCCTCGACGCTGGTGAGGTGCTGAGAGCGCGTCGCCACCTCCTTCATCGCGCGCGCCGCGAGCGGCGCGCCCTGCAGCAGCCGGGTCGCGAGCGCGCGGGCTTCGTGCATGAGCGCGTCGTGAGGGACCACCCATCCTGCGAGCCCGATCTCCTTGGCGCGCGCCGCGTCGATGCGCTCGCCGGTCATGAGCAGCTCCATCGCGTACTGCCAGTTCACCTTCATCGGGAGACGGATGGCGCCGACGATCGCGGGCGTGCCGAGCCGCGCCTCGGGAAAGCCGAACTCGGCCTGTTCGCTGGCGATCACGAAGTCGCACCAGGTCACGAGGGTCAGGCCGTACCCGAGGCAGTAGCCGTTCACCGCCGCGATCACCGGCTTGTAGATCTCCCAACCGCTCTCGAAGGAGTTGACCGTCGGCTTCTCCCAGAACGTGCCCGCGAACTCGCCGATCGACCCGGCGCCGTCGCGCAGATCGCCGCCGGCGCAGAACGCGCGCCCGGCACCGGTGACGATCGCGATCCACGCGCCCTCGTCGTCGCGAAAGCGGCTGAACGCGTCGTTCAGCCCGCGTCGCATGGCCCCGTTGACCGCGTTCATCGCGTCGGGACGGTTGTACGTGATGGTGGCCACGTGGCCGTCGAGCTCGTAGAGCACCTCGTCGCTCATCGATCGCCTTCCGGTGGACGGCTCACGCCGGGAACAAGAGACCGAGCACGAACGCGGCCACACCGATCGTCGTCACCCCGATCGCCAGCGGCAGCAGGTCGGACCGACGGGCCGGCCGTTCGGCGCCACCGGCTCGGAGACGGCGGCGCGCGTGCCAGCCCGCCAGCAGGTAGCTGGCCATGCCGAGCCCGAGGATCACCGCGCCGACCGCGACGTCGGAGCGCTCGAGCCCGTTGAGGGTCAGGCCCCGCATGACGACGATGCCGCAACCGATGATGGCGAGGCCGCTGCGGTTCCACGCCAGGTCGGTGCGCTCGTCGGCCGAGCGCGATCCACCGGGGGCCGCGGTCTTCATGTCCCCGCGCCCTCCACGATCACCAGGATGAACCCGAAGAGCGCGACCAGCGACACCACCACGGCCACGATCAGCGGCAGGCGGGAGCTGGGGAGCGGGCGATCGTCGCGGATCGCGTCCTGGTTGCGGCGCCACTCCCAGTAGCTGACGGCCGCGATCACGATGCCGAGCCCGATCAGCGGCAGGCCGATGAGACGCCGGCCGCCGGGGAAGTCGAACGACGGGAGCAGCTGCGTGATCGCGAGCCCGGCGGTGATCAGCCCGAGCGCGGTGCGCTCCCACGCCAGGAACGTGCGCTCGTTGGCGAAGGAGAGCTGCACGTCGGGCTCGGGGGAAGGCGCATCGGGTGCGGCGTCGTGCGACGGCGGCGACATCGCCGCCCATCATGGCTCGCCCGCCCGGGACCATGGCGGAGCGACGCGAGCGACGGTGGCGAGGGACGGAACGAGCGGACGCGAGCGACGGTGGCGAGTTAGCGTCACGCCTCGCGACCGAGCCCCCGAGGAGAGGTACCACCCGTGACCGACGAATGGCAGACGAAGAAGGTCGACGACGTCCGCAGCGGCGACGTCGTGCGCTACGCCGGGCAGGAGTTCACCGTCGCGCGCGTCGACGCACCGTTCCTGGGCCGCGACGAGATGGTGTGCCTGATCGAGGACACGCCCGATCGCTGGCACGCCTATCCCGCCGCGGTGGGCGGCGAGGTCGAAGTTCGGGTCGGTTGACCCGCCCATGACCGACGGGCCCCTCTCGCACCTCCGCGTCCTCGACCTCTCGCGCGCGCAGCCCGGCGCGTACTGCACGGGCGTGCTCGCCGACCTCGGCGCCGACGTGCTCCGGGTGGAGCCGCGCGGCACCGGCGACACGACCCGCATCATCCCGGGTGCGATGGAGGCGTACCACCGCGGCAAGCGCGCGATGACGCTCGACCTCAAGCACGACGACGCGCCGGGGATCCTGCGCCGGCTGATCGCCGACGTCGACGTCGTCGTCGAGTCCGGCCTCCCCGCGTCGCTCCGCGCCGCCGGCATCGACCACGCGACCCTGTCCGCCGAGCGACCCGAGCTGGTGTGGTGCGCCATCTCCGGCTTCGGGGAGGGCAGCCCCTACGCCAGACGCCCCGCGCACGACGTCACGTTCCTCGGCTACTCGGGGCTCATGGCGCTGATGGCGGGCGACACCGTGCCGCCCACCCCCGATTTCGTGCTCGCGGTGCCGTTCGGCTCGCTCGTCGCGGTCGTCGGCATCCTCGCCGCGCTCACCGAGCGCGACCGCACCGGCCAAGGCGCGTTCGTCGACACCGCCATCGTCGACAGCGCGACGTGGGTGCTGGGCGAGGCGGTGGCACGGGTCGCGTCGGGTCAGCCCGCAGGGTGGGGCGAGGCGGCGTCGCGCCGCGCGTACCGCGCCGCCGACGGCAAGCTCGTCACGCTCGCCGCCGCCGAGCCGCGGACGTGGGCCGCGTTCTGCGCCGCGGTCGACCGGCCCGACCTCGCCGACGCGCTGGCGAACCCACCGGGCGGGCAGGCCGGGCTCGCCGACGAGCTGGCCCGCCTGTTCGCGACGAAGTCGGCCGCGGAGTGGGAGGCTCAGCTCGCCGACGCGGGTGCCGCGGTCGGACCGGTGCGCACCGTCGAGGAGCTGCTCGCCGACCCGCACCTCGAAGCGCGCGGGTCGCTCGTCGCGCTCGACGACGACGCCGGCACGCGCGTGCTGCGCACGCCGGTGCGCCTGCGCGACGCGACCGGTGCGGAGCGTCCGGTGCAGCTCGGCGCCCCGCCCGCACTCGGCGAGCACACCGACACCGCGCTCGCCGACGCCGGCTTCGACCCGAAGGAGATCGCCGACTTCCACGACCGCGGCGCGGTCTGACCTCAGGAGCACCCGATGAGCTACGAGATCGACCTCACCGACCATCGCGCCCTCGTCACCGGCGCGGGGCAGGGCGTGGGGGAGGAGATCGCCCGCACGCTGGCGCAGGCCGGCGCCGAGGTGCTCGTGAACGACCTCGTGCTCGAGCGCGCGCAGCGCGTCGTCGACGCCATCGTCGCCGACGGCGGTGCGGCGCGACCGGCGGTGTTCGACGTGACCGACTATGCGGCCGTCGTCACCGCCATCGACGAGGGTGGCCCCGTCGACATCCTGGTGAACAACGCCGGCAACGCGGGGCGCGCGACGACCATGGGCATGGAGGACCTCGCCAATCTGGTCGACACCGAGCCCGCGGATTGGGAGGGGTTCATCCGGGTGAACCTCTATGGCGTCATGTACGCGGTGCGCGCTGCGCTGCCGGGCATGATCGAGGCGCAGTGGGGCCGCGTGGTCACGGTGATCTCCGACACCGCGCGCGTCGGCGAGACGCACATGCCCGCGTACTCGGCGGCCAAGGCCGGCGCCGCGGGGTTCTGTCGCTCGGTCGCCCGCGAGGTCGGTCGCCACGGCATCACCGTGAACTGCGTGGCGCTCGGGACCATGAACACGCAGGGGATCGATCCTGCGAACGACGAGCTCGCAGCCCGGTTGGTGAAGAAGTACGTGATCAAGCGCCGCGGGCTCCCGCGCGACATCGCCGCCATGTGCACGTTCCTCGCCAGCCCGCAGGCCGAGTGGATCACCGGCCAGACGTACCCGGTGAACGGCGGCTACTCGTTCGCGCTCTGACGCCCTGTCCCCGCCGCTCGCGTCCGCTCGCTCCGTCCCGGACGGCGGGACGGGCGGACCCCCCGGCCGTTCTGTCGGGACGCGAGGTACCTGCCGGTACGATCGAGTCGATGGAGCCGCAGTGATGGAGACGGTCGACGACGTCCGCGCCGCCTTGGCGCAGCACGACTACCTGGCCGACGAGGGACTCGCCACCGCCATCTTCCTCGCCATCCGCCTGCAGCGCCCATTGCTGCTCGAGGGCGAGGCCGGCGTCGGCAAGACCGAGGTGGCGAAGGTGCTGGCCCGCTGGACCGGGGGCGAGCTGGTGCGGCTCCAGTGCTACGAGGGCATCGACGCCGCCCAGGCCGTCTACGAGTGGGACTACGCGCGCCAGCTGCTGCACCTGCGTGCGGTCGAAGCCGGTGGCGGCGAGGTGGTGGAGGACGAGCTCTACTCGGAGCGCTTCCTGGTGAAGCGGCCGCTCATGCGCGCCATCGCGTACGAAGCCGACTCGCTCGGCGCGGTCGCGCCACCGGTGCTGCTGGTCGACGAGGTCGATCGCGCCGACGACGAGTTCGAGGCGTTCCTGCTCGAGATCCTCTCCGACTACACGGTCACCGTGCCCGAGCTGGGGACGTTCCACGCCGAGGTGCCACCGCTCGTGGTGGTCACCTCGAACCGCACGCGCGACGTGCACGATGCGCTCAAGCGTCGCTGCCTCTACCACTGGATCGCGCATCCCGACTTCGAGCGCGAGCTCGCCATCCTGCGCGTGCGCGCGCCCGAGGTCCCCGACCAATTGGCGCGCGAGGTGGCGGCGGCGGTCGCGTCGATGCGTGAGCTCGAGCTCTACAAGCCGCCGGGAGTCGCCGAGACGATCGACTGGGCCAACGCGCTCGCCGCGCTCGGGCGCACGACGATCGACGAGCACGCGGTCGAGGTCACCCTCGGCACCATCCTGAAGTACCGCGAAGACCAGGAGCGCACCCGCGCCTCGGGCATCGAGGAGCTGGTCCGGACGGCGGCGGAGCGCAGTGCCTGAAGCCGCGACGCCAGGTGTCGAGCACTCCCCGGTCGCGGCTCCGACCGAGCCCGACCGTCTGGCGGTGGGGTTCGCGCGCGTGTTGCGCGGCGCCGGGCTCGACGTCCCGGTGGGCACCACCGTGCTCTTCGCCGAAGCGCTGGGCGCGGTGGGCGTGTCGACACGCGACTCGGTGTACTGGGCGGGACGCACCACCCTCCTGAGCCGGCCGGAGGACATCGAGCTCTACGACCGCTGCTTCGCCGCGTGGTGGGAGCGCGTCTTCCAGCTCGGCTCCGCCCCGGTGGAGGAGCGCGAGGTGATCCTCGCCTTCGACGCCGACGGCGACGACGACGCGCCCGAGGACGATTCGAGCGAGCCTCGCGACGCGCCCACGCTCGCGGTGCGGTTCAGCCGGGCCGAAGTGCTGCGCCAGCGCGACTTCGCGCACTACAGCCCCGACGAGTTCGCGGAGTCACGCCGACTCATGGACGACCTCCGCATGTCGGGCGCCACGCGCCGGTCGCGCCGCATGCGCGCCAGTCGTCACGACCGCGGCCGACCCGACCTGCGCCGCACCGTCCGCCGCGCACTGCGAACGGCAGGCGAGCCGATCTCGCGCGCGTACGTGGAGCCGTCCGAACGGCCGCGCCGCCTCGTCCTGCTGTGCGACGTCAGCGGCTCGATGGAGGCGTACGCCCGGGGCCTGGTGCGCTTCCTCCACGCCGCGGTCGTCGGGCGCGGGCGAGTCGAGGCGTTCGCGGTCGGCACCCGGCTCACCCGGATCACGCGCGAGCTGTCGAGCCGCGACCCCGACGCCGCCATCGCGGCAGCAGCCAGGCGGGTCACCGACTGGTCGGGGGGCACCCGGCTCGGCGAGGGCCTGCGCCAGTTCAACGACGAGTGGGGCATTCGGGGCATGGCCCGCGGCGCGGTCGTGGTGATCCTCTCCGACGGCTGGGACCGCGGCGATCCGGAGCTGCTGGGCGAGCAGATGGAGCGCCTGCACCGGGTCGCGCACCAGGTGGTGTGGGTCAACCCGCTCAAGTCGTCGCCGAACTTCGCGCCCCTCGCCCGCGGAATGGCCGCCGCCCTGCCTCATGTTGACGAGTTCGTCGAGGGACACAACCTGGCGTCACTGGAGCAGCTGGCCCGCATCGTGTCCGGAGAGAAGGTGACCCGGTGAAGGCCGACTCATGAAGGAAGTGCTCGACGACATCGAACGGTGGCGTTCCACCGGACATCGGGTCGCGGTGGCGCGGGTCGTCGCGCTCGAGGGCTCGGCGCCGCGTGATCCCGGCGCGACGATGGCCGTGAGCGACGACGGCGAGGTCGCGGGCTCGGTCTCGGGTGGCTGCGTCGAGGGCGCGGTCGTCACGGCCGCGCTCGAGGTGCTCGCCGGTGACCGCGACCGGGGCATCATCACCTTCGGCTACTCCGACGACGAGGCCTTCGCCGTCGGCCTCACCTGCGGCGGCACCATCCACCTCTTCGTGGAGCCCCTCGACTGGTGACCGACCACCCCTCCTCCTCTCCCGATTTGGCGTGGCTGGTGTGCCACCACGGCGCACGAGCCACGCCAAAAGCGCCATGACGTCGGTCTACGAGGCGCTGCGCGACGCA
>DASUAS010000003.1:0-5634 GCA_035763625.1 Acidimicrobiia bacterium | reverse complement strand
TTGACGTCGGAGTCGGACAGCTCGAGCTCGCGACAGAGCAGCTCCAGCACCTCACCCGTCATCTTCGCGTCGACCTCGAGGCGCACGACGCGACCGAACTTGCTGCGGCGACGCAACACCGACTCGATCGCCTCGAGGAGGTCCTCGGCTTCGTCCTCCAGCTCGAAGTCGGCGTCACGGGTGACCCGGAAGGGATGGTGCGCGAGCACCTCCATGCCCGGGAAGAGCGTGTCGAGCTTCGCCGCGATGATCTGCTCCAAGAGGACGAAGCGCTCGCCGTCGGGGAGCGCCACGAAGCGGGGGAGCAGCGGCGGCACCTTGACGCGCGCGAACCGCTCCTCTCCGCTCGCCGGGTCGCGCACGATGACGGCGAGGTTGAGCGACAGGTTGGAGATGTAGGGGAAGGGATGGGCGGGGTCGACCGCAAGTGGGGTGAGCACCGGGAAGATCGAGTCGATGAAGAGCTCGTCGAGGTGGACCCGGTCGTCGACCGAGAGGGTGTCCCAGTCGGCGAAGCGGATGCCCTCGTCGTCGAGCGCGGGAACGATCTCGTTGGCGCAGACCGCCGCGGCCCGCACCACCATGGCGTCGACCTGGATCCGGATGGCTCGCAGCTGCTCGACGAGGTCGAGGCCGTCGGCGGTAGTGGTGCGCAGCCCGGCGTCGAGCTGCTCCATCAGCCCCGACACCCGCACCTCGAAGAATTCGTCGAGGTTCTGGCTGAAGATGGCGAGGAACTTGGCCCGCTCGAGCAGCGGGAGGTGATCGTCCTCGGCCAGGGCGAGCACACGGGCGTTGAACTCGAGCCACGAGAGCTCGCGGTTCAGGAAGCGCTCGGAGTCGGTGAACCGTGGATGCAGGTGCGCGGGATGCGCGGGAGCGATGTCCAGCCCGGCCACCGGCCAATGCTACTCCCGATTCTCGGCGTTCGAAGCGGGCCGGAAGTCACGAAGGTGCCGGGTATCGTCCCGGGAGGGACATGAGCACTGACCCCCGGTTCGCCGAACCCACGCCGTTCGCCCGGCTCGTCTACACCATGGCGGCTGGCGCGTGTGGCGACGCGTGCATCCTCGTGTCGATGGCGGGTTCCATCTTCTTCTCGAGCCCGACCAGCGCGGCTCGGGGCAAGGTGCTGCTGTTCCTCGTGATCACGATGACGCCGTTCGCGATCATCGCCCCGGTGCTCGGTCCGGCGCTGGACCGCATGAAGGGCGGGCGCCGTCTCTTCCTGATCGCGGCGGCCGCGGGCCGTGCCGTGCTGTGCGTGTTCTTGGCGATGTACATCAGCAAGCCCGCCCCCGAGGGTCTGCTCGTGTACCCGCTCGCGTTCGTCGTGCTCGTGCTCCAGAAGGGGAGCTCCATCGCCAAGAGCGCGCTCGTCCCGGCGTTGGTCAAGGACGCCGCCGAGCTCGTCACCGCCAACTCTCGCCTCGCGCTCATCAACGCGGTGGGCGCGTTCGTCGGCGCGGCGCCCGCGTTCGCCGTCTACAAGCTCTTCGGTGCCGACTGGTCGCTCCGCTACGGCGCGGTGGTGTTCGTGGTGGCGACGATCCTCGCGATCCAGATCCCGCGGACGCGCCTGCGCGAGCCCACCGACGAGCACCTGCAGAAGCTGGAACGGGAGGAGATGCACACGCCGAGCATCCTGCTCGGTGCGAGCGCCATGGCCGTGCTGCGAGCGAGCGTCGGCTTCCTGGCGTTCTTCGCCGCGTTCTCGCTCAAGGGCGATCTGGTCGCGCTGGGCTTCGCGGGCGCCGCGGCCTACGCCGGCAACTTCGGCGGTGTGCTGATCGCGCCCGCCCTGCGTCGCTCGGTGCGGGAAGAGGTGATCCTCGCGTCGTCGCTCGTGGTCCCCGCGACCTTCACCCTGCTCGGTGCGCTGGTTGCAGGCTCGGTCGGCTTCGTGCTCGCCGCGTTCACGATCGGGATCGGTGCCGCGGCCGGGCGGCTCGGGTTCGACAGCCTCGTGCAGCGCGACGGTCCGGACGCGGCGCGCGGGCGCGCCTTCGCCAAGTTCGAGACCCGCTTCCAGCTGGTGTGGGTCGTCGGCGGCATCGTCGCGATCATCCCGTTCGCCGAGCAGATGGGCCTGTTGCTGCTCGCGATCGTGCTCGGGTTCGCGGCGGTCTCCTACGCCGCTGCGCTCCGTGCCGCACGCGGCCGGAACATGCGCACCAAGCTCCTGCCCGAGGCGGTCGACCGCACGATCGCGCAGACCCGCCACCACGCCGTCGACCGGGTGCGGCGTCGGTTCCGCAAGCCGGTGCAGCCCGGCAGCGACCCGCCGGCGCCGACCGACCCCTGACCTACTGACCCCAGCCGCTCGAGGCACCCTGCACCATGCCGAAGGGCCCGACCGGCCAGCGGAAGCAGTCGACCATCAGCGCGTCGACCTGCTCCCGGCTGGCGATGCCCTCGTCGATGCAGGCGTTCGCCTCCTTGATCATGGCCATGTAGACGCGGTTGGCGACGAAGCCCCACGTGCCGGCGGGCGAGTCGGAGATCACGACCGGGTGCTTGCCGCAGGCGGCGGCGAGCTCGACGATGGTGTTCGCGGTGGCGTCGCTGGTCGCCGGGCCGCGCACGATCTCGGCCAGGCGCATGACCGCGGGCGGCGACGCCCAGTGCCACCCGATCACGAGCTCCGGCCGCTGCGTGACCTCGGCGATCTGGCCGATCGGGAACCCCGAGGTGTTCGACGCCAGGATCGTGCCCGCGGGCGCGGCGGCGTCGAGCTCGCGGAAGACCTGTTGCTTGAGCTCGAGCTTCTCGGGGACCGCCTCGATCACCACGTCGACCTGCGCCGCCGCGTCGAACGACGACGTGAACGACAGCCGCGCCCGCGCCGCGTCGGCCGCGTCGCGACTGAGCTTGCCGCGCTCGACCCCGCGCTCGAAGCCGTAGCGCCCGGTCGTGACGTGCTCCTCGCCGCGCGCGAGGGCGTCGGCATCGACGTCGTAGCAGACGGTCTCGTACCCCGCGGTGGCCGTCACCTGTGCGATCCCCGCGCCCATCACCCCGGCCCCGAGCACTCCCACCTTCATCGCTCCACTCCCACTCTGCTGCTTCCGCTCACCGGCGCTCGCTCCATGTGCTTCGTTCGCTACGCGTCGTCGGGGAGATCGATGCGGGCCAGCCAGAGGCCGGGGGCGTCGAGCTCGTTGGGCGTCGGCAGCACGTCGAGGCCGTCCCAGAGGCGGTTCAGGCCCTCGAGCCCGGCGCGTTCGACCACACCCTCGACGAACGCCTGCCCGCGCTCGTAGTGCGCCCGCTCGAGCTTCAGCCCGAGCAGGCCCTCGATGAAGCGCTCGGCTTCGCCCCGCTCGACGCGGTGGCGCTGCATCGCCTCGTGGATCTGGTCGAAGGTCGGGATGAGGCGACGACCGATGCGTGCCATCACGTGGTCGGCGTAGCCCTCGACCACCGACGTGAGCCGCTGCAGCTCCTCGCGCGGCGCGACCTGACGCGCCGACTGCATCGCGCCCAGCACCCGTTCGGGGCTCTCGGTGAGGCGCTGCATGGCCTCGGGATCCTGCGGATCGATCATCCCGAACTCGGCCTCGAACGCCGACGGGTCGATCTCGTAGCTCGACACGTACTGGGTCGCGAGCTCGACCAGGCGCTCGCGCAGCCAGGGCACCGACCGTGCCGCCGCGTGCACGGTCTCGTGCAGCGCGACGTAGAAGCGGAGGTCGTCACGCGGCAACGACCACTCCGACTCGAAGGTGTCGATGTTGGGAACGACGAAGCAGAGGCTCGGCGCGTCGCTCGTGGGGAGCGGCAGGTCGTAGCGGCCGAGCGCGTGCTGCGCGAGGTAGCCGATCATCGAACCGGCCTGCACGCCGAGCAGAGCGGGCGCCAGCATCGACATCATGTTCCCCATGCCGGCGAGTCCGGCCATGGCCGCGAACGGCGTGTTCTCCAGGCCGGGCAGGCCGGCGAGATCGTCGGGCTCGGCGTCGTCCTCGTCCTGTTGCATCGCCGCGCCGAGCGTGGTGGCCAGCGCCTCGAGCACCGGCTTCAGCGCGACCAGGTGGAGGTCGACCCAGCCCTTCGGGCCGACGGTCGTCAGCGTGGTGGCGAAGGTGGCCGTGAGCCCGGTCTCGCCGACCACGAGCGTCTGGGCCGCGTGCGCGAGCTCTTCGAGCTGGGCGCGATCGGCGGCCGCGACCGACGGGTCGGGTCGACCTTCGAGCGCCACCCACTCCGCGGTCTGGCGCGCCACCTCCCAATTGACGGGTCCCGTCGATTGCAGGATCCGCATCATCTGGCTGAGGTCGATCTGCGACAGGTCGAAGTTGGCCGGGTCGAAGTTCTCGCCGCCCGGACCTCCGGGTCCGCCGAACAGGAACGGAGGCAGGCCGGGTACGGGAGATTCGTCGGGCTCCTCGGGGTCTCCAGGTTGAGACGAGTCGGCCACGCGGTCAGTGTATGGGGGTGCATTCCGTCGCCGTCACCGGCGCCTCCGGCCTCGTGGGCCGTCATCTCCTTCCCGTGCTCGCGGCGCATCCCGACGTCGATCGGGTGCTCGGCCTCGACGTGCGCGAACCGGAACGACGTCCGCGTGCGGTCGAGTTCGCCCGCGTCGACATCGCCGGTACCGAGCTGAAGCCGTTGCTCGAGGGGATCGACGTCGTCGTCCACCTCGCCGGTGTCGTCGACCCGGTGCCCGACGTCGCGCTCATGGCCCGGGTCAACGTCGAGGGCACGCGGCGCGTCCTCGACGCGGCCGCGTCGGTCGGCGCGGGCCGGGTCGTGCGGATCTCGAGCGCCACCGTCTACGGCGCATGGGCCAACAACCCGGTGCCGCTCACCGAGGACGCCGCCCTCCGTCCCAACCCGGACTTCTCGCCCGCGGTGCAGGGCGCCGAGGTGGAGCGACTCCTCGCGGAGTGGCGGGCGAGCCATCCCGACGTCACCGTCACCACCCTGCGCTCCGCGCCCGTCGTCGGGCCCGGGGCCGAGCGCCTGCCGGCGCGCATCCTGCTGGGCCGCCCGCCCCTGCGGGTGCGGGGCGCGGCCGCGCCGGTGCAGGTGGTGCACGTCGACGACCTGGCGTCGGCGCTCGCGCTGGTCGCGACCCAGGACCTGCCGGGGACCTACAACGTCGCGGCCGATGGCTGGCTCGATCCCACCGCGGCGCGGGGCCTCATCGGCCGTCCCCCCGCGCCCGCGCTCCCCGCCGAGGTGCTCGAACGGTGGCTGCGGCGGACGTGGGACCTCGGCATCGGCGACATCCCGGCCGGTGTCGTCCCCTACCTGGTGCACCCGTGGGTGATCGCCAACGACCGGATGCGGGCCGTCGGCTGGACGCCGGAGCACAGCAACGCCGATGCCATCGCCGAAGCGGTCGCTTCCCTCCCGCCCCGCGATCCGAAGCCGGCGATCGCGGCCGGGGCGGGTGGGTTGCTCCTCGCCGCGGGCACCGCGGTCGCGCTGCGCCGTCGCCGTCGCCGTCGCCGCACGAGCGCCTCCGACTGATTCAGTGTGGGCTGGACGACGCTGAGCGTCGTCAACTCCGCAATGAAATCGGTGGCTGCTGGGACGTCACGCGCGCGGTGCGGTGACCACCGCGTCGACGAGGCGGGCGAGCTCCTCCTCGGTGTTGTAGTAGTGCACGGAGGCGCGGGCGAC
>DASUAS010000002.1:0-7982 GCA_035763625.1 Acidimicrobiia bacterium | reverse complement strand
TGCGCTTGTTGATCTGCAGGAGGTCGCTCGGGATCGACGCCACGCGCGCCGCCATCGCCAGCGTCTCGCGCTCGAGGTCGGCCTCCGGGAACGCGCGGTTGGCCATCCCGATGCGCGCCGCCTCCCGTCCGTCGATGGCGTCGCCGGTGAGCATGAGCTCCATCGCGTGGCGCATGCCGACCAACCACACGTGGAACTGGAAGTCGGGCGGGCTGACCACGCGCACGACCGGGTAGCTGAGCTGCGCGTCCTCGGCGACGAACACGAGGTCGCACGCGGCCATGAGCTCGGTGCCACCCGCCATCGCGTAGCCGTGCACCTGGGCGATCACCGGCTTGGCCAGGTCCCAGATCCGTGACCAGCCGTCGGCGACGTGGCGCGACCAGGCCCCGTCGCCCGGCGGCGTGTAGAAGGGCTGGCCCTCCGAGAGGCTCGACTTGAGGTCGTAGCCCGACGAGAAGCAGGGTCCGGCCCCGCGGATGACGGTCACTCCGACGTCGGGGTCGCGGTCGGCGGCGTGGAGCGCGTCGTAGAGCTCGGTGCGCAGCGCGTTGCTGATGGCGTTGCGCTTCTCCGGTCGGTTCAGCGTGAGCCGCCGCACCCGCGGCGCAGGATCGTCGACGAGCACGAGCGACCCGTTCCCCACAACCCCGGTAGTGTCCGCACTCATGGCCGCTCCCGTCGCTCTCGTCACCGGGGCGAGCCGAGGCATCGGGCGTGCCACTGCGCTCGCGCTCGCCGACGCAGGCTACGACGTCGCCATCGCGGCGCGCACCGTGCACGAAGGCGACGGCCGCATGGCACCGGGCTCGGTGCGCGAATCGCAGGAGACCCGGGCGATCGAGGGCAGCCTCGACACCACCGCCGCCGCGATCAAGGAGCGCGGCCAACTCGCCCTCCCCGTCGCGATGGACCTGCTCGACCGGCCCACCATCGACGCGATGGTCGACACCGTGCTCGGCGAGTGGGGCCGAATCGACGCGTTGGTCAACAACGCGATCTACCAGGGCCCCGGGCGCATGGACCGCGTGCTCGAGCTCGACCTCGAGGCGGCCACCAAGCTGGTCGTCGGCAACTACGTGAACCAGCTCCACCTCATCCAACTGGTGGTGCCGGGCATGCTCGAGCGGGGCGGCGGCAGGATCGTGAACATGGCGTCGGCCACTGCCAGCATGGACCCGCCCGCACCCGCGGGCGAGGGCGGCTGGGGACTCGGCTACGGGGCGTCGAAAGCCGCGTTCCTGCGCATCGCCGGACAGCTGCACGTCGAGTTCGCAACCCAGGGCCTCGTCGCGTTCAACGTCGATCCCGGATTCACCACCAACGACAAGCCGAGCGACGAGCAGTTCGCCCAGCGGTTCCGCGGCGCGCCGCCCGAGGTCACCGGCGCCGCCATCGCGTGGCTGTGCTCGTCGGACGAGGCGCTCGAGCTCGCGGGCACGCTCGTGTATTCGCAACCGCTGTGCAAGCGGCGTCAGCTTCTCCCAGGATGGCCACCGACATGAGCACCACCGCACCCACCACGATGACCGCGTACCAGCTCGTGGCGTGGGGCGAGCCACCCGAATTCCGCGAGGTCGACGTGCCGCGGCCGGGGCGCGACGAGGTGCTGATCAAGGTGGCGGGCGTCGGGCTGTGCCACAGCGACTTCCTCTTCCTCGACACCCCGCCGGGGATCATCCCCTGGCCGCTTCCCTTCACCCTCGGTCACGAGAGTGCGGGGTGGGTGGAGCAACTCGGTGACGGCGTCGACGACCTCGAGCCCGGCCAATCGGTCGCGGTGGCCGGCATCCACTCCTGCGGGCGCTGCGAGCACTGCCTGCGCGGCCACGACAACTACTGCCCGCGGGGCGCGAGCGGCCGCGGCTACGGCGAGGACGGCGGGCTCGCCAACTACCTCGTGGTGCCGCGCCGCGAGCTCGTGCCCATGCGCACCCTCGACCCGCGTCGGGTCGGTCCGCTCACCGACGCCGGCGCCACCTCGTACCACGCGGTGAAGCGCGCGCTGCCCAAGCTCGTCCCCGGCTCCGCGGCAGTGGTGATCGGGGCTGGCGGGCTCGGCTCCTACGCGGTGCAGTACCTCCGTCGCCTCACCGGTGCCCGCGTGATCGCGGTCGATCTCGTGCAGCAGCGGCTCGACCTCGCCCGTGAACTCGGCGCGCACGACGCCCTGCTGTCCGACGACACCACCGCGCTCCAGGTGCGCGAGCTCACCGGCGGGAAGGGTGCCACCGCCGTGTTCGACTTCGTCGGCGACGACACGACGATGGCGATGGCGCTCGCCTGCGCCGCGAACCTCGGCACGATCGCGATCGTCGGCGCCGGTGGCGGTGCGGCCAAGGTGTCGTGGGGTGTGCTGCCGCTCGAGTGCGACCTGTTCATCCCGATGGCTGCGTCGATCGCCGACCTCCACGAGGTGATCGCGCTCGCGGAAGCTGGCGAGCTGCGCATCGAGGTCGAGCTGTTCGCGTTCGAGGACGCGCCGGTCGCGTACGACCGCTTTCGCAACAACGACCTGAAGAGCCGCGCCGTCGTCACTCCGAATGGCTGACGAGCGCGGCGCGGGCCCACACGCCCGAGTGAGTGCGGGCTTCGCCCGTGTTCACTCACCGGGACGGGGCGAGCGGAGGCGAGCGACGGGGGGAAGGCGATACCTTCTCGCGCCGTGAGTCGGCTGGACGACCTGCAGCGCGTGGAGAAGGCGATCGTGCGCATCGCGCGCATCGGTGCCGGGCGCGCCGCGGCACGCAACCGCGCCGAGCGTTCCGGTGTGCATGTCTCGCGGCCCGCGATCAACCTCATGTCGGCGCTGCACGCGTCGGGTCCGGTGCGCCTGTCACGCCTCGCCGACCTCGCCGATCTCGAAGCGCCACTGGTGAGTCGGGAGATCGCGCGGCTCTGCGAGGGCGGCTACGTGAAGCGGGCGTCGGACCCCACCGACGGCCGCGCCACCATCGTCAGCCTCAGTGCCAAGGGTGCCAAGGCCTACGACGCCTACCGCCGGGCCACCGATGACATCGTGGTCGAGGCGTTCGCCGGTTGGACGGCGGCCGAGCTGCGCACCCTCGCCGACTACCTCGAGCGGGTCGTCCACGACGTGAGACGCCGTCCGGAGACCGGATAGGTTGCTTGCCCTGGTCAAGTAACTCAGGAGCCGCCATGCCCGCCCCCCTCGTGAAGATCGATCTCGAGTTCCCGTACACGCGCAGCGTGGGACCGGTGATCGGTGCGTACCTCGACGGCCTCGAGGAGGGTCGGCTGCTCGCCTCGCGAGCCGGCGACCGCACCCTCTCACCGCCGCTCGAGTACGACCCGGCCAACGGTGCGTCGGTGGAACCGGATTTGGTGGAGGTCGGGCCCGAGGGCGTCGTCACGTCGTGGACGTGGGTCGACACGCCCAACCCCAACCACCCGCTCGACCGCCCCTTCGCGTTCGCGCTGATCCAGCTCGACGGCGCCGACACCGCGATGGTGCACGTGGTCGACGGCCCCCGCGATGCCGTCCGCACCGGCGTGCGGGTCCGGCCGCGGTGGCGTGACGAGCGCACCGGCTACGTGACCGACGTCGAGTGCTTCGAGGTGGTGGCGTGAGCGTCAGCGAGCGACCCATGGAGGTGGTGGCGTGAGCCCCGAGACGAAGGACGCGGGACCTCGCATCATGCCGTTCCCCGTGGCGCTGCACTACGAAGCGCCTGCCGCGCCTGCGCTCACCCGCTACGCGCAGGCGCTGGTCGCCGGGAAGATCATCGGCCAGCAGTGCACCGGCGAGTGCGGTCTCATCTACGTCCCGCCGCGCGACTTCTGCCCCATCGACGTGATCAAGCTGTCGACCGACGACGACGTGGTGCTCGGCGACCACGGCACCATCGTCAACTTCACCGTCGTCACGCCGGTGCAGTACCCCGGCCAGGAGGAGACCGAGCCGTTCGCCCGCGTCTCGATCGCGCTCGACGGCCCGGGCGGCATGCTGCAGCTGCAGGATGTGCTCGACACACCCGTGAGCGAGGTGCGCGTCGGCATGCGGGTCGCCGCGGTGTGGCGCCCCGAGTCGGAGCGCAACATGGACGAGCTCGCGGCCGGCGGGTGGAGCAGCACGAGCGGCGGCATCGAGGGATGGATGCCCACGGGCGAGCCCGACGCCGACGTGAGCCAACTCGCAGGAAAGGGATTCTGATGGAGATGGAGCGGAGGCGTGGCCGGAGCGAGCCGAGCGACCGGGGGTCGGGTGTCCCGATCCGCAGCGAGCGAGCCATCGCGTCGCCGGGGCGCCGTAGCGGAATCGACGCGGTCTGATGGTCGACGTGGCGATCGTCGGGTACGGGCAGGTGCCCTCGGTGCGCAGCACCGAGATCACCGAGACCCAGATGGTGCTCGATGTCACCCAGCAGGCGATCGGCATGGCGGGAGTCGACCGCCACGACATCGGCTTCACCGTGTCGGGCAGCTGCGACTACCTCGCGGGGCAGGCGTTCGCGTTCGTGCAGACCATCGAGGCGATCGGCGCGTGGCCGCCGATCTCCGAGTCGCACGTCGAGATGGACGGCGCGTGGGCGATGTACGAGGGCTTCACCCGCCTGCAGGAGGGTGACGTCGATCTCGTGCTCGTGTACAGCCACGGGCGGTCGTCGCCGGGCAAGCCCGAGCAGGTGTATCCGCTCCAGCTCGACCCGTACCACCTGGCACCACTCGGCCTCGACCCGTGGTCGCTCGCCGCGCTCCAGGCGCGCGCGCTGCTCGACACCGGCGTCGCGACCGAACGCGACTTCGCCGAGGTCGTCGCTCGCAACCGGGCCAACGCGATCGGCAACGAGCACGCGCAGGTGAGCGGGAAGTTCGACGTCGACGCGCTGCTCGCCGAGCCGTACGTGCGCGAGCCGCTGCGCCGCCACGACCTTCCGCCGATCTCCGACGGGGCCGCCGCGGTCGTGCTGGCCGCGGGCGACAAGGCGGCCTCGCTGGTTGACCGGCCGGCCTGGATCAGCGGCATCGACCACCGCATCGACATCCACCAGCCGGGGATGCGCGACCTCACGGTGTCGCCGTCGACCACGCTGGCCGCGGAGGGGGCCGGACTCGCGTCGGGTCCCGTGCAGGTGGCCGAGCTGAGCGCGCCGTTCTCGCCGCAAGAGGTGATCGTGCGCAACGCGCTCGGGCTCGACGACTCGGTGGTCGTCAACCCCTCGGGCGGTGCGCTCGCAGCCAACCCGGTCATGGTGACCGGCCTGGTGCGGATCATCGAGGCCGCCCGCCAGGTCACCGAGCAGGGCCGGGACCGCGTGCTCGCGCACGCCACCGCCGGCCAGGCGCTCCAACAGAACCTCGTCTGCATCCTGGAGGGATCGCGGTGAGCAGCAGCACGCAACCGCCCGGCGTCATCGGCATCGGCCAGACCAAGTACTCGAAGGCCCGCACCGACGTCTCGATCCCCGGTCTCGTGCGCGAGGCCGCCAGCCGCGCCCTCGACGACGCCGGTCTCGACTGGGGCGACATCGACGCGCTGGTGATGGGCAAGGCGCCCGACATCTTCGAGGGCGTCATGCAGCCCGAGCTGTTCCTCGCCGACGCGCTCGGCGCCAACGGCAAGCCCATGCTGCGCGTCCACACCGCGGGCAGCGTCGGCTGCTCCACCGCCAACGTCGCCACCGACGCGGTGAAGGGCGGCCGCTTCAAGCGCGTCCTCGCGGTCGCATGGGAGAAGCAGGCCGAGGGCAACGCGCAGTGGGGCCTGGGCGGCGGCAAGAGCGGCAGCATGGGCGCGGGCGGCATCTTCGCCCCCTGGGTGCGCGCGTACATCAGCCGTTCGGGGGCACCCGAGCACATCGGCTGGAAGGTCGCGGTGAAGGACCGCCTCAACGCGGTCAAGAACCCGTACGCGCACCTGAAGCTGCCCGACATCACCATCGAGAAGGTGCGCGACTCGATGATGCTGTGGGATCCGATCCACTTCCTCGAGTCGTGCCCGTCGTCTGACGGCGCGTGCGCGATCGTCGTCGCCGACCACGAGACGGCGAAGACGCACTCGTCGGCGGCGTGGGTGCTGGCCACCTCGATGCGCTCCGAGCTCGGTCAGTTCCCGGGTCGCGACACCGTGCGGCCGCAGGCCGGCATCGATTGCAGCGCCGCGCTGTACAAGGACGCCGGCATCGCCAATCCCCGCGAGCAGATCGACGTCGCCGAGCTGTACGTGCCGTTCTCGTGGTACGAGCCGATGTGGCTCGAGGGCCACGACCTCGCCGACCTCGGTGAGGGGTGGAAGATGACCGACCGCGGCGAGACCGAGATCACCGGCTCGTTTCCGGTGAACCCGTCGGGCGGCGTGCTCTCGAGCAACCCCATCGGCGCGTCGGGCATGATCCGCTTCGCCGAGGCCGCGCTGCAGGTGCAGGGCAAGGCCGGCGAGCACCAGGTCGAAGGAGCGAAGGTCGCGATCGGCCACGCCTACGGCGCGATGGCGCAATACTTCGCCATGGCCGTGTTGGCGTCCGAGCCGGCCCCGTTCTAGGCATCCATCCGGAAGAACTGGCACCATTCCAAGACCGCTGGGGGGTTCGTCATGCCGATGTCGATGCAAGAGATCTCCGACCGTCTGGAGATCCAGGATCTGATGGTGCGCTACAGCTACGCCATCGACTCGCGCGACTGGAACGCGCTCGACGACGTGTTCACGCCGGATGCCCACATCGACTACTCGGTGTTCGGCGGCAGCGTCGGCAACCTCGCCGAGACCAAGGCGTTCCTCGCCGAGGCGATGCCGATGTTCACGACGCTGCAGCACATGGTGTCGGGCACGACGATGCAGATCGACGGCGACACCGCCACCACGAAGACGCAGTGCCACAACCCGATGACCATGGGCGACGCCGAGAACCCCGACCTCATGCTCTGCGGGCTCTGGTACGTCGACCAGCTCGTGCGCACGCCCGATGGCTGGCGCATCAAGGAGCGGGTCGAGGACAAGGTGTACATGAAGGTCCTCCCGGGCTCGTGAGCAGATCGTGAGTGCTCCGGAGTACGTCCCGGCGCACGGGCTGCTCGACGGCAAGACGGTGCTCGTCACCGCGGCCGCAGGCACCGGCATCGGGTCGGCGGTCGCGCAGCGCTGCATCGAGGAGGGCGCGCGCGTCGTCGTCTCCGACAAGCACGAGCGGCGACTCGGCGAGACCGCCGAGCGACTCGGTGTGCCCGGCATCCCGTGCGACGTCACCGACGAGGAGTCGGTGCAGGCGCTGTTCGCGGTCGCGGCGAACGAGCTCGGTGCCATCGACGTGCTGGTCAACAACGCCGGGCTCGGCGGCAGCGCGGAGCTGCACGAGATGACCGACGAGCAGTGGAATGTCGTGCTCGACGTCACGCTCAACGGCACCTTCCGCTGCATGCGCGCCGCGCTCAACCACATGTATGCCAATGGACACGGTGTGATCGTCAACAACGCCTCGGTGGTCGGGTGGCGTGCTCAGGCGGAACAGGCGCACTACGCGGCGGCGAAGGCCGGCGTGATGGCGCTCACCCGCTGCGCGGCGATCGAAGCGGGCCGACGCGGCGTCCGCGTCAACGCGGTCGCACCGAGCATCGCCATGCACGCCAACCTGGCCAAGGTCACCACCGACGAGCTGCTCGAGGAGCTCTCCGCCCGCGAGGCGTTCGGCCGTCCGGCCGAGCCCTGGGAGGTGGCGAACGTCATGGTGTTCCTCGCGTCCGACTACTCGGGCTACATGACTGGTGAGGTCGTGTCGGTCTCGAGCCAGCATCCGTAGGTCAGCGAGACCCACCACCACCAGGGAGGAACCGTGGAGTTCGGCGTCTTCGTCGGCATGTACCACCCGAACCACCGTCGCGATGCGGGGGAGACCGAGCAGGACGTCCTGCGGGCCGAGTTCGACGTCGTGCAGGCGGCCGACCGGTCGAACTTCAAGTACGTGTGGGTCACCGAGCACCACGTCCTGGAGGAGTACTCGCATCTCTCGGCCAACGAGGCGTGGATG
>DASUAS010000001.1:0-7151 GCA_035763625.1 Acidimicrobiia bacterium | reverse complement strand
GCGAGCACCGTCACCACGATCATCGCGGTGGCGTGCGCATTGGCGGTGCGGCGGGCCTGCGTTCCCTTCTCGGTGGAGCGCAACCAGTCCCAGAAGCCGGTGAGCGCGGCGAGCACCGAGACCGCGGCGCCACCGATGAACACGTAGGTACCCGCCCGGAAGAAGTCGCGGGACCACGACTCGTCTTGACCGAACATCGCGATCACGTCGAGCACCGCGGCGAGGATGTACGCCGCCACGGGGAAGTCGGTCAGCGGCGGGTGCGTCGGCTTGCCCGACCAGCCGCGGAGACCCTTGAACGTGCGACCCCGAAGCGTGAACGTCGGACGCACCGAGTACTTGCGCATGAGCGAGCTCCTCTCGGTCCTGGTTGATCCCACCCGATCCCACCCGATCCCACCCGATCCCACCCGATCCTCCGGATCCCCCCGATCCTCCGGATCCCCCTCCGGATACCCCACCTGCTTCTATCAATAAACAAGCTTGCGTTTAGTATCGACCTCCGAAGGCTCTATGTCAAGTTCTAGTTTGCGTTACAACTCGGGGCGGAAGCGCACGCAGCAGCACCCGTCCTCGGGTTCGAGCACGGCGCGGAGGCCCGTGCCGTCGAGCTCGGCGAGCAGGCTGTCGAGCACGCAGAGGTTCATGCCGCAGATGAGCTCGGTGTGCCGTTGCGCGAGCTGGTGGAACGGGCAGTTGCGCAGCACCGTGACCTCGCCGTCGACGACCTCGGGCTCGAAACCTTGCTCGCGCAGCGCCTCGAGCAGGTGCTTGCGCCGCGCGGTCGTCCCCGCGCGACCTCGGATGCGCTGGCGAACTTGCGCCCCCATCGCACGTCCCTCGTCACGTGCCGCGAGCTCGAGCGCGGTGTCGATGGGCATGCCCTCGCGCTGCGACTGCTCGGCTGCGGACGCGAGCAACCTGCCCACGAGCTGGTAATCACGGGGCGGGAGCGTCACACCGATCTCGTCCGGCGCGCGGCGGTACACCTTGGCCGGGCGCCCGGCACCGGGACCGCTCCGCCCGGTGAGCCGCTGGTAGTCGATCTGGAGGAGCCCCCCCTCGGCCAGCCGGTCGAGGTGGTGCGCGGCGATGCCTCGCTGGAGCCCGACCGCCTCGGCCGCCTGCTCGCGGCTCACCCAGCCGGGCTGGTGCACCACGAACTCGTAGAGCGCCCGACGGTTGGGCTCGGCCAGCACGCCGATGGCGTCGATGCCCGGTCGCCGCGCCGCCGACGGATCACCGTTGGTGTCCATCCTGTGCTCCCACTGCGCTCGGTCGGCTTCTCCGCCGCCGTCCCACCGACTCTATCGCGGATGGAAGCTTGAGTTAGAAGCTCCAGGTCATCCGTCGGTCGGCTGGTGGGGATCGTCGAGGGTGAGACCGAGCTCGTCGAGCTCGGTCTGGTCGAGCTCGAGCATGTCGTCGACCGTCTCGTCGCCGTCACCGTCGTCGTCGACCGGGTCGATGCCTTCGAGCACCTCGTCGCGCGCCGCGAGCTGCTCCTCGATCGCGAGCTCCTGCGCCTCTTCCGGACCCGGATCGTCACCACGTCGACGTGCGCTCATGCTGGTCTCCTCGCGGGGGATCCCGTCACCGTAGGCGGCTCAGACGATCTCGACCGACGTCGCGTCGCGCCAGCGACGCAGCACCAGGTACGCACCGTGGAGCGCGCCGCGGTCCCAGTGCCCGAAGCCGAGCGTCGTCCCTGCCCGCCCCTCCGCCGCGGGCACCTGCTTCACGAGCTCGAGCCCATCCCGCACACCGTCGGCGGTGAGCTCGGGCGCGCGGGCGAGGCCCTCGGCGACCAGCTGCCCGAGGTCGTAGCCGACCGCTGGCGTCATCCCCGGCGGCGCGTCGGCACCGAGGCGGGCACGCACGCGCGCGAGCACCGGATTGTCGTCGGCGACCATGTCGACGTACGTCCATCCGTCGAACGCGCGCGCGTACGCAGGGTCGGGCCCACGCAGGCCGGCCGTGTTCATCGCCGCGGGCACGTCCCACCCGGCTTCCAGGCGCGCGCGGGCCACGTCGGTCCCCACGAGGCCGAGACCGAGGTACACGAGCGCTTCGGCGCCCGAAGCGCGCACCGACGCCACCTCCCTCGTCGCGTCGTCGGCCAGCGGTGCGATCGACACACGCGCGGAGACGTCGAGTCCCAGCGCCTCGCACTCCGCTTCGAAGAAGGCGACGTAGCGGCGCCCGATCGGCGAGCGGTCGAACACGACACCCACCCGGGTCGCGCCCCGCGACGCGACGTGACGGGCGAGGAGCACGCCTTCGTCTTCGTGGGAGCCGACCTGGAGGTGGAACATGAACTCGCTGCGCGCACGCTCGGTGCCGGCCCAGTTGATCGTGGGCATCCGCGCCCGATCTGCGAGCGGCGTCGCGACGAGTGCGTTGTCACCGATCGCCGGGCCCACGATCATGACGACACCCTCGTCGACGAGCTCGGCGAAGGCCTGCTCGACCGCGAACGCCGTGCCCTCGGGGAGGCCGAACCCGGTCGCGTGGACGAGCTCGACGTCGCGATCGAGTCGACCGGACCGGATGCAGTCGTCGATCGCCAACCGCATCATCACCTCGGCGTTGTCTCCTGTCGATGCGCCCTCCGCCGTCGGTTCGACCATGTCGTGCAGGACGCCGACGAGTATCGGTGCAGCCATGGGATGTTCCCTTCGACAGGCCCGCACGGGGCGGGGCTCAGGAGGACGCGGGCGTCCAGGGTCGGATCGTCCGCCGGGGTGCCCACTGCTCGACCGCGGCCATGAGCGGCAGGGCGGTCGCGCCGTCGATCGACTCGCGGATGATGTCGGCGTGTCCGGCGTGGCGCGCGGTCTCGTGGACGAGGTGCAGCAGGATCCAGCGGACCGACCAGCCCTCGAGGTCGCGTGGTGCCCATCGGGTCCCGGCGGGCACCGGCACCACCCGGTCGAGGTCGTCGACGGCGCCGACGGCCGCGTCGGTGGCCAGGGTCGCCGCCCGGTAGGCGGAGACGACGTCGGCAAGGGCCTCGTCGTCGCGACCGCTCGCGGACCGATCGTCGGCGTCTCGCGGCGGGAGGCCGGCGATCGTCGCGGCCCAGGTCCGTTCGGTGGTGGTCATGTGCGTGAGCAGGCCCGCGATGCTCAGCGCGCTCGCAGTCGGGGTGAGCCGGGCCTGCGCGTCGGTGAGCCCATGGCTGGCGACGACGAGGACGTGGCGTTCGTGTTCGAGGTACGCGACCAGTGCGTCGCGCTCGTCACCGACCGGACGGACGATTGCAGGCATGGCTGATCTTGACCGACACGGCGCACGAGACGCCAAGCTCACCCGAGCACGTCGTGCCATGCCAAGGTCACGGTCGTGCCGAGCGAGCCGCTGTCGATGCGAACCTCGTCGCTGAGCTGCTCGGCGACGAGGAACCCTCGGCCGCGTTCGGGCATGTCGTGCTCCACCCCCGGACGCCATTGGCCCTGGTCGCTCACGGTGAAGACGAGCCCACGCTCCCGCACCGCACCTTCGACGCTCACCAGCTTGGTCGGGTCGAAGTGGCTGCCGTGTTCGACCGCGTTGGCGATCACCTCGTTCACGGCGACGACGAGCTCGCTGGCCACGCGCGTCGGGACACCGACGCGCGTCAGCCAGTCCCGGATTCGATGGCGCACGACGGGCACGTCGTCACGGTCGGCGCCGAAGACGTCGACCAGGTGGAGGTCGGTCGCACCGACGGAACGCAGCGCGATGAGCGCGGTGTCGTCGCGACCACGACCCTCCTCGATGCCGAAGTCGTCGAGGATCGCCTGGAGCAACAAGGGGACCGGCAACGTCCATTGCCGACGGAGGGAGGCGGTGAGGAGGTCCAGGCCGTGGTCGAGGTTCTCGCCGCGCCGTTCGATCAGCCCATCCGTGTAGAGGAGCAGCGTGGATCCGGCGGGAAAGGCCGCCGCCGCGGGTGGTGGTCGCCGCGAGTCGACGTCGACGTCGAGCGGCCACGAGCGCGCGCCCCACAGCGGCTCGACCGCGCCCGACGGCTTCACGAGCATGGGCGGCGGATGCCCCGCACACACGTACTTCACCCGTCGGCGCGCCGGTTCGTACACGGCGATCGCGACCGTGGCCATGGTCGCTCCGGGCACGTGGGCGGCGTATTCGTCGAGGTACTGCAGCACCCGCGCCGGATCGACGGTCTGGAGCGCGGTGATGGCCGACGACGAACGCAACCGGCCCATGGCGGCGGCCGCGTCGAGCCCGCTTCCCACCGTGTCGCCGACGGTGACGAACACCCGGCCGTCGGGACGCTCGATGGCGTCGTACCAGTCGCCGCCGATCTGCAGCGCGCGGTCCGACGACCGGTACTGCGCCCCCACCACCGCTTCCCGCGAGTGCACGCCCAACGTGAGGAACGCGTTCTGCAACGCAACCGCGACCAGCCGTTCCCTCGCCCCGGCGTGCACGCGGCTGACCGCGGCCGAGGTGACTTCGGCGACCCGTTCGGCCAGCTCGCGCTCGGGAGGACCGAAGGCCACGTCGTCGGTCCACATCAGCGCGAGCGCGCCGAGCACCTGACCGTCGGGCGATGTCAACGGCAGCGCGATCACCGGCCCCAGCCCGTCGGTGTGCATCTCCCGGAACGGGCCGGGGAACTGCACCTTCAGGGTGGCGGCGTCGGGCACGAACACCGGCGTCGTGGTGCGCACGGCCCGCGTCTGCGGGGTGTCGAGCACGAGCGGGATCCGCGTGTACCGCGCGCTGATCGAGTCGCGCAGCGGAGCACACCAGTACTGCTGCAGCACCGACTCGACCGGATCGGCCACACCGAGGACGACACCGAACCAGCCTGCGGTGGCGCGGACGACCTCCCCGACGGCGTCGGCGATCTCCTGGGCGGTCCGTGCCTCGACCAGCCGCGCCGTCACCTCACCGGTCGCGGCCCGGACCCACTCCTCGTCGTGCGCCGGGCTCGGGTCGCCCTCCCCTCGGTCGTCCTGCACAGGTAGAGCATGACGCATCCGTCGCTGGCCTTCACCCGCCCGTTCGGGCAGCCCGGGTCGCTCATCTCGACGCTCGCGTCGTCCAGGCGCACCCACGTTCGGGCCGCACCCGACTGCGTCAGCCCTGCTCGCACACGCTGGGTCTCGTCAATCTTTTGTATCTTTGGCCCGTCGAGCGCGGGGCCCGCGGGAGAAGGTGCGGCGATGTCGGGAGCGAAGGACGGGCCGACGAGCTTCGATCCGGACGCGGTCCGGGCGAAGTACGAGGCCGAACGCGAGAAGCGCATGGTGAGCGGGCGGGCGGCGATCCGCGACCTCGCCCACGACGACGCGTTCGCCGAGTACCGGAAGGACCCGTTCACCCCGGTGACCCCACGGGATCCGATCGACGACGACGTCGAGGTGGCGATCATCGGAGCCGGCATCGCGGGCGTCGTGGTCGGGGCCCAGCTGCGCAAGCAGGGGATCGACTCGATCCGGTTGATCGACCAGGCCGGCGGGGTCGGCGGGACCTGGTACTGGAACCGCTACCCGGGGGTCATGTGCGACGTCGAGTCGTACTGCTACATGCCCATGCTCGAGGAGATGGAGTACATCCCGAAGAAGCGCTACGCGCAGGGCGAGGAGATCCGACAGCACGTCGAGGCGATCGCACGCCGATTCGATCTCGTCGGGTCGGCGCTGTTCCACACGGGGGTGGCGAGCACGGAGTGGCGAGACGACCTCTCGCGCTGGGTGCTCCACACCGACCGCGGCGACGAGATCCGCGCGAGGTACGTGATCATGGCGGTCGGGATCCTCAACCTGATGAAGATCCCCGTGATCCCCGGGATGGAGACGTTCACTGGCGCGGCGTTCCACACCGCACGCTGGGACTACGGCTACACCGGCGGGTCGCAGGAAGACCCGCGCCTGACGAACCTCGCGGACAAGGTCGTCGGCATCGTGGGGACGGGCGCGAGCGCGATCCAGGCCATCCCGCCACTCGCCGAATCCGCGGAGCACCTGTACGTGTTCCAGCGCACGCCGGGTGCGGTCGGGGTGCGCGCCGACCGCCCGACGAGCGACGACTTCGCCGCGAGCCTGCGGCCGGGATGGCACCGGGCGCGCAACGAGAACTTCCAGTCGGTCATGCTCGGCTTGCCGGTCGACGTCGACCTCGTGGACGACGGCTGGTGCCACCACTTCGCACGCATCAACAACCAACGGTTCGAACCCGACATGACGATGGAGCAGTACATGCTCCAGGTCGACGAGTTCGACTTCGGGGTCATGGAGCTGCACCGCCAGCGGATTCGGGACACGATCACCGACCCGGTGAAGGTCGACCTCCTGATGCCGTACTACAAGTACAGCTGCCGACGACCGCTCTTCCACGACGAGTTCCTCCCGGCGCTCAACCGAGAGAACGTGACGATCGTCGATTGCCCGACGGGCATCGACTGCGTCACCGAGCACGGTCTGGTCGTCGACGGCCACGAGTACGAGCTCGACTGCATCGTGTACTCCACCGGCTTCGAGCCCGAGGTCACGCCGCTCCCCCGCCGCGCCGGCCACGAGATCGTGGGTCGCGGCGGCCGCACCATCGCCGACAAGTGGAAGCACGGCGGCGCGACGCTCTTCGGCCTGATGACCGCCGGGTTCCCGAACATGTTCCTGATGCCCTGCCCCGGTCAGCAGGCCGTGGTCACCGTGAACTACACGCTCATCGCCGAGGTCGGCGCCGAGCACATCGCCGCGACCATCGCCGCGCTCGACGCTCAGGGCGTCGACGTGTTCGACGTGACCGAGGAAGCCGAAGCCGACTGGGTGCAACAGATCATGACCGCCAACCTGGCCGCCACCGCCCCTCCGGGCGGCGTGCCGTGCACGCCGGGCTCCCGCATGCTCTTCGACGACGACGGCAACATGGTGCTGCTCGATCCGCACGCGGGCAGCTACGGCGGCGGCTTCGGCGACTACTTCGGCTTCCGCGACCTCCTCAGGGAATGGCTCGACCGCGGCGACTTCGACGGCCTGACGCTCGAGCGCACCACGTCGTCGTCGTGAAGCCGGCCGCGAACTCGTGCGAGCGCTTCGGCGCGCTCAGGCGAGATCGAGGAAACGGGCCAGGTTGTCGCGCATGACGAGCCTCGTGTCGTCGTCGCTGAGGTTCTTCAGCTGACCGAGGTAGAGCTC